>JAGVUA010000125.1 GCA_019136545.1 Betaproteobacteria bacterium | reverse complement strand
GTCGCCGACGTCAAGACAGCCGTCACCCGGGTCGGCATCCGGCTCCTGCGCGCCTTGGCGACGGCGGTGGTGATGCGGCAGATGGCCGGAGGCATGCGATCGCCAAAGTCCCGCCAGCTCGCCGCGCGGCTTTGGGAACATACGGCGCACGTGGCCGCGCTGTCGCACATCCTCGCCGGCCGGTTTGTCCGCGGTGCTGCCGAGATTGCGCTGTTCGCCGGCATGGTGCATGAAGTCAGCGGCTTCTATCTGATTTCCCGCAACGACGCCCATCCGGAACTGTTCGCGGACGATGGCGCCTTGCAGGCGATGTCCGCCGAGGCCGCAGTCGGGCGGGCGGTGCTCAATGCCCTGGCCGTGCCCGAGGAGGTGGTCGATGCCGTTTCGACCCTTTGGGACGATGGACCGCAGGTGTTTCCTCCGGCCACCCTGGGCGACGTGCTGCGGCTGGCCAACGGCCTGACGCCGATCCTGTCGCCGCTTCAGGGCGCGGCGGCGGTGCCTTCCCCGCTCGCCATCGATTTGGGTGCCGAAAGGCAGCTGGCGGAGATCCTCGACCAGTCCAGCGACGAACTCGAGGCGATGACGGCTGCCTTGCGTTATTGAGATTATTGGTATAGGCTGATTATCGTTATTCGGTCTAACTGAAAAAGGCAAACCCATCGAAAGGTGGGGACGCAAAGTCACCGGTCTAAAGTAATTCTTCGGTCATCCGATGAATTTCCAAGACAGCGGAACCGCCAGGCTAGCCGAGGCCGCGTCAGACAGCAATTTGGTTTATGCTTGCTGTGTATCTTTTGAAAGGCGCCGCCTCCACTCTATCCAGCCCAACGGTTTTCGCCCCGGCCGCGTTATCGGCCCGCGGTGGTTGTGGGACTGTCGGCATGCCCGGCAGGGGTTGCGACATGGAGGTCGGCGATGGAGACGATGGCACTCGACAACGTGATTCGTTTTCCCGAAGCCACGCGAGGTTCGCTCGGCGACAGCGATCGCGTGCGCATTCTCCGCGACTCCCGGGATTTGACCGCGCAAAAGCTGCGCGAAGCGATGCGCTTGCTTGCAAGCCTCGTCGAAAGCGATTTCGATCGGCGCGCCGCGGCCGAGGGGAGCGATCGGCGCGCGTTCTGCTACGGCGGGCAAGTGTTCCTGCACGAGAATGCCGCCCGGCTCGAAGGGTTGTTCGCAGCGGGATGGCTGAGATTGTTCGATGCCGCGATCGCCGGCAACGTCGGCAAGAGCGCGAGCGGTCCGGTGAGCGCCCTCGACGAGCTGGAACTGGTCGACCTCATCGACATGGATGAGGACATTGCCGTCAAGGCCATCGCCGCGCGCCTCAGCAGCGATTGCGAGGACGGCCTGTTCGCCGCGGGCCGTCGCCTGGCCTTCCTGGCGGGCCGCGACGACGGCGCGATCGTACTGGAGAAGATGCTGGCGGAAGCCGTGCGGGACTCGTTGAAGGAGGCCGGCATGGGCGACGCGTTGCGGCTGGAAATGCTGCGCAACGTGGAACGGTTCGCCAGTGGCGTTTTTTCGCCGGTCGTCCATGACCTCAACGCTTTCCTGGTGGGCCGCAACGTCCTTTCGAAGTTGCGCCGCAGTTATGGCAAGCCGATCGGCGGCAAGCCGCGTCCCGCGGCCCAGGAGCCGAGCGGCGACGTGTTTGCGCTGCTTCAGCGACTGGTCGGGACGTCGGCCGCAATGGGTGGCGGCGCGGTGAGCGGTAGCACGATGGGCGGCGGTGTGATGGGCGGTGGTGTGATGGGCAGCGGCGCGACAGGCCAAGGCGGCGTGCCGATGTCGTTCGCCGCCATGGCGGCGGCGATGGAGCGGGCGATCGGGCAACTCGATGCCTTGCAGCATGCCGTGCCCTCCGGCGTGGCGATGGCGCCCTCCACGAGCGTTTTGCGGGAATTCCGGGCCAGCAGCGTGGGGCAGGACCTGGGACATCTGGATGCCGTGACGGTGGATATCGTCGCAACCTTGTTCGATTTCATTTTCGACGATGGCGACATCGCCGATCCGATCAAGGCGCTGGTGGCCCGGCTGCAGATTCCGATTCTGAAAGTGGCGATGCTCGACAAGAGCTTTTTCTCCAGCAAGGCGCATCCAGCGCGACGCCTGCTTGACGGCATATCGCGCGCGGCCGCCCGCTGCGGTCCAGCGGTCGGCCATGACGATTCGCTCTACGGCCGCGTTGCCGACATCGTCGATCGGTTGCAATCCGGCTATGCTCAAGACGCCACCTTGTTCGAGACGCTTTGCGATGAATTGAACGCTTTCCTCGAAGTGCAGGAGGCCGATGCCGATGCCTGCGCCGTGCGTGCCGCGCCGCTGGTGGCCGAGCGCGAGCGGCGCGAGCTGGCGGCGATGGCCGCCGACGAGGTTCTGTCGCGCTGGCTTTCGGCGCCGCTGCCTTCGGCGGTGGCGGATCTTCTGGCGCATGAATGGCGCGCGCTGCTGGTGCGCCACTACCTCAAGGGCGAGGATGCGGCGTGGGACCTGGGGGTGAATACGGCCGCCGAACTGGTCGCCAGCACCGCGCCGCAACTGGATGCACCGGGCCGCAAGGCCCTCGCCGGCAAGCTGCCGACGCTGGTCAAGAACATCCACATGGGGCTGGACAAGATCCACGTCACCACCGAGCGGCGACTGGCCCTGTTCGATTGCCTGTTCAGCATCCATGCGGCGGTGCTGCGCGGTGCCGCGCCCGTGGTGACGACGCTCTGGCCGAAAGCGCAGGCCGCTCCGGAAATCGTCAGTGAAACCATCGAAACGGACGAGGCGCGGGTCGATTGCATTTCGCTGGTCGGCGCCGACGACGTGCCGGCCGAGGCCCAGGATGGCGAGGCCCAGGAGCGCGTCGCCGAACTGCGGCGCGGCGATTGGGTGGAGTTCAAGGGCGAGGTCGGCCCCGTACGCTACCGCCTGTCCTGGGTCAGTCCGGAGCGCGGCATATTGCTGTTCACCAACCCCCAGTCGCCGCGTGCCCTCTCGGTGGCGCCGGCCGCGCTGGCCTTGCAGATCGAGCGCGGCGAGGCGGCCATCGTGCCGGTCGAGCCGATTTTCGACCGGGCGGTCCATCGGGCGCTGGAGACGCTCAAAGCGGCCTAGGCGCGTCGTGGCGGCGTACCGCCGCGACTGACTCCGGGCGGTGATAACATCATCATTGCGATGACAGACTTCACCGACCTGTACCAGCGCGTCGTAGCCCTGCGCCACGACCTGCATGCGCACCCCGAGCTGGCTTTCGACGAATGGCGCACCTCGGATGCCGTGGTCGCTCATTTAGAGCGCCTCGGGATCGAGACGCATCGCGGCCTCGCCGGTACCGGCGTAGTCGCCTGCATCAGGGCCGGCAAGCGCGGGCGGGCGATCGGTCTGCGCGCCGACATGGATGCGTTGCCGCTCAGCGAGTTGAACGGTTTTCCGCATCGATCGAAGTACGAAGGCCGCATGCACGCCTGCGGCCACGACGGTCATACCGCGATGCTCGTCGGCGCCGCCGAGGTGCTGGCGCAGCGTGCGAGCCAAGGTACATTCGACGGCACCGTGAACCTCATCTTCCAGCCGGCCGAGGAACACGAGGGCGGTGGCCGCGTCATGGTCGAGCAGGGCTTGTTCGAGCGTTTCCCGATGGACAGGGTATTCGGTCTGCATAACTGGCCCGGTCTGCCGGCCGGCAGCTTCGTCGTCACCGACGGTCCGGTGATGGCCGGCGCCGACCGCTTCGAGATCACCGTCACCGGGCGCGGCGGCCACGCCGCCATGCCGCACCAGGCGACCGACACCGTGCTCGCCGGCGCCGCACTGGTGCAGGCGCTGCAATCGCTGGTCAGCCGCGACCTCGATCCACAGGAGGCGGCAGTGGTCAGCGTCACCCGCTTCCAGGCCGGCTTCGCCGACAACGTGCTGCCCGAAAGCGCGGTGCTCGGCGGTACCGTGCGCTGCTTCCGGCCCGAGCTGCAGGAGATGCTGGAAGCCGGCATGCGCCGCATCTGCCACGGCATCGGGCTGGCACACGGCGTCGAGATCGCGCTGCAATACCATCGGGGTTATCCGCCGACCATCAATGACGCCGGCGCGGCGGCGATCTGCCGCGAGGTGGTGCGCGGCATGGACGGAAGCGAGCTCCTGCAGGCGAAGCCGAGCATGGGCGCCGAGGATTTCGCCTATCTGTCCCAGGTCGTGCCGGGCTGCTATGTCTGGCTGGGCAACGGTCCCGGCGAGGGAGGCTGCATGCTGCACAGCCCGCATTACGACTTCAACGACGCCGTCATTCCGACCGGCATCCGCTACTGGGTGGCGCTGGTCGAGCGGATCCTGTCCATCTAGCAGTCTGCGCGCCGGGCCGCCCCAAGCGCGGACGGCACGCGCCGGAGGCGCCAGCCGCGACGTGCGTGTTTTCTGTGCCCCGATCCTGCGAGCGTAGCGAGGAAGCAGGCTCCCTCCCCGCGAGGGGAGGGACGGGGAGGGGCGGGGCTAAAGCACCAGCCGGCTGCCTTCGCAGCGGTGCCAGCCTTCGAGGCGCATCAATGTCGGCAGCAGGTTGAGGCCGGTATCCTTCTTCAGCCGCCGCGCTGCGCTGCGCAACTCCGACAGCCCGAAATCGACCGCATCGCCAGCGGCGGCGAAGGCGACGGCATTGCCGGAATCGCAGGAAGGAAAGCACAGCGCGCGGCCGTCGAAGGCGCGCGCCAGCCGCTCGACGCTGCGCTCGAAGTCCTTGCGCCTGCTGAGCAGGTTGACGACCAGCAGACCATCGTCGGAAAGCCGGGCGCGGCAGTGGGTGTAGAAGGGCAGGGTATCGAGCATGCCGGTGCGCGCCCGATCGTCGAAGCCGTCGACCAGGATCAGGTCGAAGCGCGTCTTCGCGTCGGCAACGTAATCGGCACCGTCGCCGATGACGATGCGCAGTCGCGCGTCGTCGTCGGGCAGCCTGAAATGCTGACGAGCGGCGGCGACGACGGCCGGCTCGATTTCCACGATAGTCAGTTTGGCGTCGGGTCGGTGGCGGTGCAGAAACTTGGTCAGCGAGGCGGCGCCGAGACCGATCAGCAGGACCTTGCGCGGCCAGTTCGGCTCGGGCCGCAAGAGCAGCGCCGCCATCATTTCCCTGGTGTATTCGAGTTCCAGCGCGTAAGGGCGGGCGATGCGCATGGCGCCCTGAATCCAGTCGGAACTGAAATGGAGGTAGCGGACCCCCGCTTCCTCGCTGACCAGAATTTCCATCAGTGCAGCGTACGCGGCGGCGGCGGAAACAGCGCGTCGAGCACTTCGGGACCGAAGCGGTATTCCTGGTGACAGATGTCGTCGTTGATGACGATCTCGCCCTGTTCGGCGAGCGTTGCCTCGAGTTCGTCGCGACCGAGCGAGCGCAGCATCTCCAGCACTTTTTCCTCGTTGCGCGGGCAATGGTAGGCGACCGGGCGCGCCTCGAACAGGCGGATGTCCTCCTCGGGAAACAGCCGGGTCAGCAAGGCTTCGGCGGGCAGCGTCAGTTCGGCCGGCGTCACCGTGGCGGCAAGTTGCTGGACGCGGTTCCAGCCGTCCGGATTGCGCCTGTCCGCATCAGGCAGCTTCTGCAGGAACAGGCCGCAGGCATGCGCCGTGTCGGCCATCAACCATAGCCGCGACGGCGCCTGTTCCGATTGCATGAGGTAGTGCTCGAAAATGTCGGCCACGGTGTTGCCGTCGAGCGGGACGATGCTCTGGTAAGGTTCGCGCGCCGTATTGATGTCGAGGGTCAACGCCAGCTGGCCGTCGCCGAACAGGGCCGGGATCGGCGCCGGCCGCAGGTCGGCGGGGGCCTTGGCCAAGCCGCGCAGGCGTAGTTGCTCGTCGCAATCGACCACCAGCATGCGCACCGGACCGTCGCCGCGCAGGTGAAAAGTCAGGCGGCCCGGCGTTTTCAGGTTGCAGCCGATGATGGCGGTGACGGCCGTCAGTTCACCCAGCAGGTCGCGCGCGGCGTCGGCATAGCCCCGGCCGGTGTGCATCTGCCGCCACGCCGGGCCAAGCCTGACCAGGGCGCCGCGGATGTCCAGGTTCTCGAAAAGAAAGCGGTCGACGCTATCCATCATTGGGCGAGGCTGGCGAATTGCACGGGATCGAAGCCGATCAGCAGCCGTCCGCTTGCGGTCTCCACCACCGGCCGCTTGATGCAGCTTGGGAATGCCATCATCGTCGCCACGGCTTTGCGCTGCGTGGTGATGTCCTGCTGCTCGGGCGTCAGCTTGCGGAAGGTCGGTCCGCGCGTGTTGAGCAGCGTTTTCCAGCCCGCTGCCTGGCACCAGGCCTCGAGGCGGTCGCGCGGCACGCCCTGTTTCTTGTAGTCGTGGAACGCGTAGGCGACGCCGTGCGCGTCGCACCATGCGAAGGCCTTCTTCATGGTATCGCAGTGCTTGATGCCGTAAATGTGACAGGTCATTTGATGCGTGCCCCCACCGAAAAATGGAATATTACCCAGATCGCGGGGGCGGCAATACAAAGGACAATGGCTGCGTCATGAGACGGCCGCCGAGCACTTTGCCGAGTCGGAGCATCTGTTCGAAGCCTTGCCCGCGCGACTTCATCGCCACGTAGAGCGCAAGCAAGAAGCTGATGGCCAGGTTGACGAGGGCAATGCCGGCCACGCCGACGACGGCCCACGGCAGGGCTTGGGTCAGCGCGGACCGGTCGAGCGTCGCCAGCGCGGTGCCCAGATTGGCGCTGGAGAAGGCGACGTGCCGGATATCCACCGGCAGGCCGGTCAGTGTGCCGAAGGCGCCGGCCAGGCCGAGGTAAAGTCCAAAAAACAGGTTGCCGAGGATGGCACCGTAGTGGGCGTCCAGCGTGTTGCCAAGCTGTGTCGCGCGCTCGGCGCCGAACCGGCGCAGCCAGGGCAGGTGGGCGAAGCGCGCGGCCAGGCCATGGTAGCGCGCCTGATTGTCGTAGTAGCCGGACACCAGGCCGGAAAGAAACAGGCCGACGCCGGCGACGGCGGCGAAGAACAGCGAGCCGCTCGCGAAAGGATGCAGTTCGCGCAGCAGGTGCACCGCCTTTTCCGGCGAAGCCGGCGAGGCGCCGGTCAATGCGATGCCGGCCGTAGCGATCAGCCATGCGATGGGTATTGCCAGCCCGACGTTGCCGAGCACGGCGATGAACTGCGTGCGCGATACCGATTGAACAAGGTCTGCCAGCCGCCCCAATTCGCGCGGGCGGGTTTCTTCGATGCTGGCCGCGATCGATGCCGCGGTCATCGCCGGCTGCTTGGTGGCAACCGTGAACCCGAGCAGGTGGATGAGCACGAAACCCAGGCCATAGTTGAGGCCGAAGGCGATGCCTTCGGTCAAGGGCGGCAGGTGCAGCTTGGCCAGCTCGATCTTGAGCAGCGCCATGAAGGCGATGATCAGGCCGCCGCCGGCGGCGCTTTTCGCCATCCTCCACCATTCGGCCCGGTTTTCGGCAATGTAATGTTCGCCGTGTCGGCTGGCATGGTCGGTGATGTTGCGTGCCAGCAGCGCGATGTTGCTGCCGATGAAGGGCCGCATGCGCTGGTAGCGTTTCTCGGCTTCGAGCAGGGTTTTCATCAGCCGCACCGAACGCGGCAACCGGTCGGCATCGGCGGCGAGATCGAACAGTTCGCGCATGCGGCCGATCAACTGCGACTGGCGCGCCAGCAGGTAGGTCAGGCGGACGCTGATGCCTTTCTGCGCGGCCTTGCGCCGGGTTTTCTCCAGGATGTCGTCGCATTGCGCCAGCAGCACATCGATATGGCTAACCTCGCCCGGCGGCAAGGTGTGGCCGGGCTCGTTCAGCAGCGGCATCAGGGCGGTGTTTTGCGCCAGGAAGGGCGATTCATGGCGTTCGAGGTCAGGCTCGGCGCGCAGCAGTTCGCGGTCCAGCGCGGCCCCGGCGAGTCGGTAGGAGAGCAGGCGCAAGGCTTCGTAGAGATTGGCCAGCGCTGCGTCAATCGCGACGTGGTCCGGCTGATGCAGTCCGATGGCACGCGCCAGTTCCACCCAGGTTTCGTCGGCGACATCCGCCACCCAGCGCGCATCGTCGAGGTGCGGGAAGATCATGTTGAGCGCGTCGCGCACGCGGGCCGGATCGGGCACCCGCGGCAACAGCTTCAGACTGAGGCGCTGACTGAATTCGAGCGAGAAACCGAGCGCGGATCGCACGCCCGTTTCGGCGTAGAAGGCCGCTTGATGCGGCAGGGTAAGCAGCCGACGCATGGCCGCCGCCGTTTCCGCTGCCTGGTCCGGATGGCTGCGCAGGCGCAGCGTCTCGGCTTGGATGTTTGTTTCGGCAGCGGCGCAGTCGGCGGCTTCGGCGGGGCGCAAGCGATCCACCAGCGCTGCCAGCAGGGCGATGTCGTTGCGGATCGCGGCTTCGTTCATGGTCTATGACTTGCCGAGCTTGGCGAAGGCAGCCGCCATGGCACCTTGCGGTTGCTCCCGTGGCTTCGGCGCCCGCGCCGGCGGCGGGCCGCCACGGCTGACTTTCGGCGCGTCGGCGCGGGCCGCCACCTCGTCGGTGAGCCGCATGGTCAGGGCGATGCGCTTCCTCGGCAAGTCGACTTCCAGCACCTTGACCTTGACCACCTCGCCGGCCTTGACCACCGTGTGCGGGTCCTTGACGAACTTGTTCGCCAGCGCCGAGACATGCACCAGACCGTCCTGATGCACGCCGATGTCCACGAAGGCGCCGAAGTTGGTGACGTTGGTGACCACGCCTTCCAGCGTCATGCCGGGCTGGAGATCCTTGAGCGCCTCGACGCCTTCGCGGAAGCTGGCCGTCTTGAATTCCGGGCGCGGATCGCGGCCGGGCTTTTCCAGTTCCTTGAGAATGTCCTGCACCGTCGGCAGGCCGAAGCGCTCATCGGTGTACTTGGCCGCCGGCAGGCTTTTCACGGTGCGGCTGTCGCCAACGAGATCCTTCACGCCTTTCTTGATATCGGCGAGGATGCGTTCGACGACGGGATAAGCCTCCGGGTGCACGGCCGAGGCGTCGAGCGGATGGTCGCCGCCATTCACTCGCAGGAAGCCGGCCGCCTGTTCGAAGGTCTTGTCGCCCAGGCGCGGCACCTCCTTCAACTGCTGGCGCGACCGGAAGGCGCCATGCTGGTCGCGCCAGGCGACGATGTTGGCGGCGAGCGTTGCCGAGAGGCCGGAGATGCGCGTCAAGAGCGGCACCGAAGCGGTGTTCACGTCCACGCCGACCGAGTTCACGCAGTCCTCGACGACGGCGTCGAGCGACTTCGCCAGCTTCGATTGATTGACGTCGTGCTGGTACTGGCCGACGCCGATGCTCTTGGGGTCGATCTTCACCAGCTCGGCGAGCGGGTCCTGCAGGCGGCGGGCGATCGACACCGCGCCGCGCAGCGAGACGTCGAGCTCGGGAAACTCGCGCGCCGCCAGTTCCGAAGCCGAGTACACCGACGCGCCGGCTTCCGAAACGACGATCTTCGACAGCTTCAATTCCGGATGGCGCCTCATCAGGTCGCCGACCAGCTTGTCGGTTTCCCGGCTGGCGGTGCCGTTGCCGATGGCGATCAGGTCGACCTCGTGTTTCTGGCACAGATGGCGCAAGCCGGCCAGCGAACCTTCCCAGTCGCGGCGCGGCTCGTGCGGGTAGAGCGTGTCGGTGGCGAGCAGCTTGCCGGTGCGATCGACGACGGCCACCTTGCAACCGGTACGGATGCCGGGGTCGAGGCCGAGCGTGACGCGCGCGCCGGCCGGTGCGGCGAGCAGCAGGTCGTGCAGGTTGCGGGCGAAGACGCGGATCGCTTCCTCCTCGGCGCGCTCGCGCAGCGCGTTCATCAACTCCAGTTCGAGATGCAATGAGAGTTTCACCAGCCAGGTCCAGCGCGCCGTTTCCAGCAGCCACTTGTCCGCCGCGCGGCCCTGGTCGCGCAAGCCGAAGCGGCCGGCGATCGCGGCGATGCAGGGCGAGGCGGCGGGCGGGGACCCGGGCTGCGGATCGCGCAATTCCTGTTCGGTCTTGATCGCCAGGCGCAGCACGTCCTCCTGCCGGCCGCGCAGCAGCGCCAGCGCGCGGTGCGAAGGGATGGCGGCGATCTTCTCGCGGAAGTCGAACCAGTCGCGGAACTTGGCGCCGTCGGCTTCCTTGCCCTCGGCGACCGTGGACACGATCAGCGCGTGCTCGTTGAGGTAGGCGCGCAGCGTTTCGAGCAGCGCCGCGTCCTCGGCGAAGCGTTCCATGAGGATCTGCCGCGCGCCGTCGAGCGCGGCCTTGACATCGGGCACATGTTTTTCAGGGGGCTCGGTGGCGGCGTTGAGGTACTTCGCCGCCTCTTCTTCGGGCACCAGGGTCGGATCGCCGAACAGCGCGTCGGCCAGCGGCTCCAGCCCGGCTTCGCGGGCGATCTGCGCCTTGGTGCGGCGCTTGGGCTTGTAGGGCAGGTAGAGGTCTTCGAGCCGCTGCTTGGTGTCGGCGCTCTCGATGTCGCCGCGCAGTTCCGGCGTCAGCTTGCCCTGTTCCTCGATCGAGGCAAGCACGGCGGCGCGCCGATCTTCCAACTCGCGCAGGTAGGCGAGACGTTCTTCGAGCTGGCGCAGCTGCGTGTCGTCGAGGCTGTCGGTGGCTTCCTTGCGGTAGCGGGCGATGAAGGGCACGGTGGCGCCTTCGTCGAGCAGTTGGACGGCGGCGAAAACCTGCGGCGGGCGGACGCCGAGTTCCTCGGCAATGCGATGAGCGATGCGCAAATGAGTCGGAGGCAGCATGAAAGTCAGGCGTGGTGACACGCCGAGATAGGGTACGGGGCGCGCACCATAACGCAGGGCCGGCCGTCGTTCAACCCCTACGGCCTTTTCCTATTCTTTCTCCAAATTCAGCGAAGCGGAGTTGATGCAGTAGCGCAGGCCGGTCGGCGCCGGGCCGTCGGGGAAGACGTGGCCGAGATGGGCGCCGCACTTCGAGCACGTGACTTCGGTGCGGACCATGAAGTGGCTGCGGTCCTCGTGCTCGTCGACGATCGACTCGGCCAGCGGCGCCGTAAAGCTGGGCCAGCCGCAGCCGGCGTCGAACTTGGTCGCCGACGAGAACAGCGGTTCGCCGCAGCAGACGCAGCGGTAGATGCCGTCGTCGCGGCAGTTCCAGTACTTGCCCGTGAAGGCGCGCTCGGTGCCTTTTTCGCGCGTGACGTGGTACTGCTGGTCGGTGAGCTGCTGGCGCCATTCGGCATCTGACTTGCTGACTTTGGCGATCTTGGTCATGGTAACGGTACCATTCGCGAAAACACGAATTCGGACAAACGATGCATATATTGGTTCTCGGCGCCGGACTGGTAGGCGTCAGTTCGGCATGGTATCTCAGGGAGGCCGGTTACGAAGTGAGCGTCGTCGACCGTCAGCCGGCCCCGGCCATGGAAACCAGCTTCGCCAATGGCGGGCAGATTTCCACCAGCCACGCCGAGCCTTGGGCCAATCCGGCGACGCCGTTGAAAGTGCTGCGCTGGCTGGGCCGCGAGGATTCGCCGCTGCTCTGGCGCCTGCGCGCCGACGCCGCGCAATGGGCCTGGGGCCTGCGCTTCCTGCGCGAATGCGCACCGGGACGCACGCGCGCCAACATCGTCGCCATCCTGCGCCTGGCGCTCTACAGCCGGGCGCTGCTGAAGGAACTGCGCCCGGCGCTGGGCCTCGAATATGACCAGAAGGAGTGCGGCATCCTGCATTTCTACACCGACGAGGCGGAATTCGCGCACGCGATCCCGCAGGCCGAATTGATGCGCCGATACGGCTGCGACCGCGTGGTGAAAAGCGCCGCCGAATGCCTGGCCATCGAACCGTCGCTGGCCGGCTCGACGGTGCCCATCGTCGGCGGCACCTACACGGCCGAGGACGAGTCGGGCGACGCGCGCAAGTTCGCCACCGAACTGGCCCGCAAGGCGGCCGAGCGGGGCGTGGCGTTCCGGTTCGACGCCGCCATCGAATCGATCGAGGCCGCAGGCGGCAAGGTCACGGGCGTGCGGCTGGCCGGCGGCGAAAGGCTGAGCGCCGACGCCTACGTCGTCGCCCTCGGCAGCTTCTCGCCGCTGCTGCTGAAGCCGCTGGGCATCGGGATTCCCGTCTATCCGGCCAAGGGCTACTCGGCGACGGTGCCGCTCGCCGACGGCGATATCGCGCCGACGGTCAGTCTTACCGACGACGGCCGCAAGATCGTCTTCTCGCGGCTGGGCGATCGCCTGCGCATCGCCGGCACGGCTGAATTCACCGGTTACGA
>JAGVUA010000134.1 GCA_019136545.1 Betaproteobacteria bacterium | reverse complement strand
GGTACTCGAGGCGCAGATTGTTGCGCACGCTCTTCATGCCTACGATGCCGGCGGGCGGGACGCAGGTCGAGAGCCGTTTCATTGCATGGCCCCCGGCTTGGCGCGGTCTTTGCCGCCGGCGGCCTTGGCGAATTCGTCCGGGCTCAGCATGCCGTCGCCATTGGCGTCGCTCGCGTGGAACGCGTCTTCCTTGCCGCCCGCCGTGGCGAATTCCTGCAGACTCACGGCGCCGTCCTTGTTGGCGTCGGCCTTGGCGAATTCCGGCGCCGGATTCGCGGCGATCGCGGCCTGGGCGGTGAAAAGGCCGAGCAGGCTGATCTGGGCGAATCGCAGAATGCGAGTCGAGAAGGTTTTCATGACGGGACTCCTTTGGTGTGGTGAGGTAAGAAAGGCATGAGCACATGCGCGCTCGATAAAAGCTATAGCTATGCCCGTGCCAGCCATGGTTTTTACTTTATTGTCAACAGGTTGCACTTGTTCTGCATGATTGGGTGCTCATGCCGGCGGACCCAATCTGTCGCCGGACGGAGACAGATTGGGTAGCGGGGCGGTAATCGATTGATTCGAAATTGCTTTTATGTCGTTTCCCGGCGACAGACTAGGAACGGCAAGACGACAGGCCTGAAAAAATGGCCGTAGCTCATTCGTGTTTCGTGGCGCGCAGCCGGCCATCCGTGGCCGCCGGCTCACGATCAGTGCGACCAGGAACATGACGAAACCCGCGACGAAGAGGATTTTGATAATTCAGGTCGCCGTGTCGGCGATGCCTGCGAAACCGAAGATGCCGGCGACGATGGGGATGGCTAGAAAGGTGATGGCCCGTCTGAACATGATGCTTCTCCCTGGAAGCTGGCCAAACCGGGCGGCATGAACGGTTATGCAGGGGCCGCGCCACCTGGCGTCGGGTCGGGTGTTATTGCGGGCATTCGCCGTCCGTCTTGAAAAGTCCGGGATTCAACTGGTGGCGCTGCAGCAGGCGGTAGACCTCGGTGCGGTTGCGGCCGGCCAGGCGGGCGACTTCGCTGACCTGCCCGCGCGTGAGTTTGAGCAGGGTGACGAGGTAGTCGCGTTCGAACGCGGCGCGGGCCTCGGCCAGCGGGCGGATTTCGGCGGGCCGGTCGCGCAGCGCGCGTGCCACCAGCGAGGCGGGAATGGTCGGCGTGGTGGCGAGCGCGCAGCATTGTTCCAGCACGTTGCGCAGTTGCCGGATGTTGCCCGGCCAGTCGGCGGACGCCATCATCTCCAGCGCCTCGGGCGCGAAGCCGGTCAGGGCGCGGCGATATTTGCCGGCCAGTTCGCGCAGGAAATGACGCGCCAGGAGCGGAATGTCCTCGCGGCGCTCCCGCAGGGGCAGCAGCGTCAGGCTCACCACGTTGAGCCGGTAGTACAGATCTTCGCGGAAGCTGCCGGCGGCGATCGCCTCTTCCAGATTGCGGTGCGTGGCTGACAGGATGCGCACGTCAATGGGCCGTGCTTCTGTCGAGCCCACGGGACGCACCTCGTTCTCCTGCAGCACGCGCAAAAGCTTCACCTGCAGCGGCGGGGGCATGTCGCCGATCTCGTCGAGAAAAACGGTGCCGCCCTGCGCCGAGAGGAACAGACCCGCATGGTCGCGCGCGGCACCGGTGAATGCGCCCCGCATGTGGCCGAACAGCTCGGATTCGAGCAGCTCGGCCGGGATCGCGCCGCAGTTGATCGCGACGAACGGATAGTCGCGGCGCGGGCTAGCGCGGTGCACGGCGCGCGCGAGCACTTCCTTGCCCGTGCCCGATTCGCCCAGGATCAGCAGCGGCGCTTCGCTTTGCGCGGCGAGCCGGGCCTCGGCGAGTAGCCGCTCCATCGCCGCGCTGGCGGTGACGATATCCGCGCGCCAGGCCGCGTCGATGTCGCCGGCCGGCTTGGCGCCGGCAAGCCGGGTCGCGCGGTTCAGCATGTCGACCAGGGTCGGCGCGTCGTAGGGTTTGGTGAGGTAGCCGAACAGGCCCTGCTGCGTCGCGGCCACGGCGTCGGGAATGGTGCCGTGCGCGGTCAGCACGATCACCGGCAGCGCCGGATCGCGCGCATGGATGGCTCGGAACAGCGCCATGCCGTCCATGCCGGGCATCTGGATGTCGGTGAGTACGGCGTCCGGACGGGCGTGTGCGAGCATCGCAAGCGCGGCCTCGCCGCTGTCGGCGGCCGCCACGTCGAAGCCGTTCGCTTCGAGCCGCAGCGCGATCAGCGTACGCAGCGAAGCGTCGTCGTCCACCAGCAGGATCAAGGGCTTCTTCATCGCGGTTTCGGCGCGTCGTCGCGCTGCTGCAGGGATTTTTCCAGGGCTTTCAACTGGTCAATACGCGTTTGCAGCTCCTGCGCGCGTGCGGCCTGCCGGCGCGCCTCGAGCTGCGCCTTGAGCGCATTTTTCGCGAGGTCGAGCAGGGTCTGCGCGCGTGGGC
>JAGVUA010000080.1 GCA_019136545.1 Betaproteobacteria bacterium | reverse complement strand
TCTTCGTCATCGGCGGTGACGGCACGCAGAAGGGCGGCAACGCGCTCTATCAGGAAGCCAAGCGGCGCGGCCATGCGCTGGCCGTGGTCGGTGTGCCGAAGACCGTCGATAACGACGTCGCTTTCGTCTCGCGGACCTTCGGTTACCTGACCGCCGTCGAAGAGGCCGCCAAGGCCATCGACTGTGCACACACCGAAGCGCACAGCGTCATCAATGGCATTTCGCTGGTCAAGATCATGGGCCGCTCGGCCGGCTTCATCGCCGCTGGCGCGACGGTTGCCAGCCAGGATGTGAACTTCACGCTGGTGCCGGAAGTGCCCTTTGTGCTCGACGGCGAGGACGGCCTTCTCGTCGCGCTCAAGGAGCGCGTACTCAAGCGCTCGCACGCCGTCATCCTGGTTGCCGAGGGTGCCGGCCAGCACCTGTTCGGCAATGGTGGCGGCGAGCAATACGATGCCTCGGGCAACCTCAAATTCAAGGACATCGGTCAACTGCTGCGCGAGCGCATCGAGGCCTATTTCAAGGCCGAGGATATCCCGTTCACGCTGCGTTATTTCGACCCGAACTACCAGGTCCGCAGCGTGCCGGCGAGTGCCGAGGACGCCATCCTGTGCGACTCCTTCGCGCGCAACGCGGTGCATGCGGCGATGGCCGGCAAGACGGGTCTGGTGATCGGCTACCAGCACGATACCTTCACCCACGTGCCGATCGAACTGCTGACTCGCCAACAGAAACGTCTCGACCTCAACAGCCCGGCCTGGCTGGGCGTGCTGGCCTCGACCGGACAGAAGTTCGCGCAGTTCCCGGGCTGATCCAACACGGCAGGTGCCCTGGAAGTCGCATCAAAAGGCGATCCCACGCAGGCCTGCCCTGGAAGCCGCGAATGTCCTGGCGTTCAGCGATGACCCGTTGAAGACGACCTTTTGATGCGGCTTCCAGGGTGGGCCGCATGAAATTCCTTGTTTTGTTGCGAGCGATGACGATCTCGAGGGCGCGGCGATCGGCCCGTCTGCCCTTACAATTGAGGCCCCGTTGCGAACGGCCTGATCCATTTCCCTCATGTTTCGTTCCTTGAACTCTTCGGCCCTGTGGGCCGTGACGCTTTCCGCCGCCGGCATTCTCATGGTGAGCATGGGTGCGCGCCAGTCGCTTGGTCTCTTCCTCGCGCCGCTGGACGCGACGACCGGGCTCGGCATCGCGTCCATTAGTTTCGCGATGGCCGTCGGGCCGTTCACCTGGGGCGCCGTGCAACCCATCGCCGGCGCCGTTGCCGATCGCTTCGGGCCGCGCCGCGTTCTCCAGGGTGGTTTGCTGCTGCTCGCATTGGGCAGCGCGCTGACGCCTTTCATGCACAGCACCTGGGGCCTTGTGTTCACGCTCGGTCTGCTCTCGGCTGTCGGCGCTGGCGCCGGCAGTTTCTCGGTACTGATCGGCGCGACTAGTCCGCGTCTGCCGGTCGCCTCGCGTGGCACGGCTTCGGGCATCATCAATGCCGGCGGCTCCTTCGGTCAGTTCGTCTTTGCGCCCATTCTGCAAAAGCTGATCCAGGCCATCGGCTGGATGGGCTCAATGTGGACACTGGCGGTCGTCGTTCTGGCGGCGCTGCCGCTCACCCGCGTCGTGTCGCAGCCGGTGAGCGCGGACCACAAGGTGGTACATGCCGCGGACAAGGGGCTACGTCACGCCATTGGCGAGGCGCTCGCCGACCGCAGCTATCTCCTGCTGCACGCCGGTTTCTTCACCTGCGGTTTCCATATCGCCTTCCTCGTCACGCACCTGCCGGGCGAGGTCAACCTGTGCGGGCTGCCGCCCTCGGTCGCCAGCTGGTCGCTGGCCATCATCGGCCTGGCCAACATCTTCGGCAGCCTCTACGCCGGCGCTTGTGTCGCGCGCTACCGCAGCAAGTACGTGCTGTTCTGGATGTATGGTTCCCGTGCGGTGATGATTGCGCTCTACCTTGTCGCCCCGCGTACCGATCTCACTTTTTACATTTTTGCCGCCGGCCTTGGTTTTACCTGGTTGGCGACCGTGCCACCGACGGCGGCCATCGTCGGCAAGCTGTTCGGCGTGCGCTATCTCGGCACGCTCTTCGGCCTCACCCTTCTGTCGCACCAGATCGGCGGTTTTCTCGGCGCCTGGCTGGGCGGCCTGTCCATCACCCGTTTCGGCGATTACAGCTGGATGTGGTATGCCGACATGGCGCTCGCCAGCCTGGCCGCGCTCGTCAATTTGCCGATCCGCGAAGCTCCGGTACAAAGACCATGAAACCTTCCCGCAGTGAGTTTCTGACCATCTATCAACGTCGCTACCACTTCCGCGTCTGGGGCGAGGACGACGCGCCGACCTTGTTCTTCCTCCACGGCTGGGGCGACGCCAGCATCTCCTTCCAGTTCGTCGTTGACGCCTTGGCCCGCAATTGGCGCGTGATTGCGCCGGACT
>JAGVUA010000045.1 GCA_019136545.1 Betaproteobacteria bacterium | reverse complement strand
TGCCTGCGCACCGCGCCAGCGTCTCCGCCGCCGACCGCGCTCTGTTCGACGCACTGAAGCCGCTGCTCGACGCGCAACCCTACAACCCGCCGCGCGTGCGCGACGTGTTCAAGGCCACCGGCACGCCGGAAGACACGGTGCGCCAGCTGTTCCGGCGCCTTGCCCGCGCCGGCGAGCTCTACCCCGTGGCGCACGACCACTACTTCACCGCCGCGGCGGTGGCGGCGCTGGCGACCATCGTCGGCGCGCTGAGCGCGGCCCAGGGCGCGGCGCGCGCCGCCGAGTTCCGCGACGCCATCTACGGCGATGGCGGCGGCGGCCGCAAGGTGGCCATCCAGATCCTCGAATTTTTCGATCGCGTCGGCTACACTCGCCGCGTGGGCGACGACCACGTGCTGCGCCGCGAATCGGCGCGGCACGATTGGACGATCACGTGAACCACGGAAGCGAACGTTCCCCGGTGGGACGGCCGGTCTTCAAAACCGGCAGGGGCGGCCATGCCGTCCCTGGTAGGTTCGACTCCTGCTCGCTTCCGCCAACCGGCATCCGCAAGAGGCAGTCGCAGCAGCTCTCAAGCTGATGCTGTCAGGCAAGCTGATAGACCCGATGCCGGCTACCAGCTGAACTTGCTAATGGCCTTCGGAGGTTCTCCGGGTAGCGTGATGGTGCCTTTGGCATTGCTGGTGAAGGTCACCACAACCGTCCCCGCGCCACCACTCGGGTTTGCTGGTGCATAGGTGCGTCCAAGGACGGTACCACCGCGATAACCCATTAACTCTCCGGTGAATGTGCTACCGCTCATTGTTCCGGCAGCCAAATACCATGAAGCACTTCCCGATGCGCTGTAGCCATAGAACGTCAGCACCAATAGTCCGCCGCGCTCTTCGATCTGGAATCCTCGCCCAGGCTGGCCGTTACTTTCTGAATCAATCGCCCAAAGACCATTCAATGGCGACACCGATGGCACTGCGCCGCCAAAGAAATTGAACTTGCTGATCGCCTGACTCGGCTCGCCCGGTAAAGTCATGGTGCCCGTGGTAGCGCTGGAGAACTGTAGCGAGACCTGGCCGGCGTCCGTTGCCTTGGTGGCCGACACGAAGGTTGCACCAAACGCCGTTCCGCCCTGGTAGCAATCCATCAATCCGGTGAATTGGCCGTTCGTCAGGGGACCGGCAGCCAGATACCATTGGCTCTCGCCGGAGATTCGATAGCCGTAGTAGGTCATCACGGTTATGCCACTATGCGTTTCCAGTTGGAAGCCGCGACCGCTGCTGCCGGTTACCTCATTATCAATGACCCACAAACCGTCGAGTGGAACTATTGCAAGAGGGGATGATGGATTTGCGATGAAAGAGCGGACCGGGTGTATTTCAATGCCGTTGTTGGCCGCACCGCGTTGACCATGAAGGGTATCCCAGAATCCAACCCCGGACACCCTTACCGGCGTCCAGGTCATCTTGAATGTGCTGGTGGCAACGAAGGCCCGATCGAAGGCGCTTCGCGCCGCCTTGATGTCCTCCAGGAAGGGCGACGAGGCACTCACACAATCTGGGTGAGGTATTTCGACGATCATCGAAGATGGACTGCTCGGAGAAATCAAAACCAAGTGGTAGTCGGAATCCTCGGTCCGCCGATATTCACTCAGCTTTGCATCGAGGACGTAGGTACTGTTCTCGATCGGATCAATGCGGGTCGGCAAAGATACATTGGCAGGCGCGGGGATGGCGGTCAGGATATCCACCGATGTTGCCTGAGGGAAATTACTGACGGCGCCTGCGCCTGGATCGCCGCCGGTCTTGATGTCCCAGCGCTCAACACCGCACGCAGTAGCGGCGACAGGCGTATGGCAAGTCTTCTCGACGCTGGCCCATATCTGCCCGCTGGGACACTCGCACAATCCATTAACCATGGTTCGGCCACCCGCGCAGTCGGGCATGACGCACGCGTACCCATTCCATGACTGCCCAGTGGGGCAGATCGGGGTATTCGGGACATTACAGCTTGAGCACGAGCAGGATGGACTAACGGTGCCGTCATTGCAGTAAATGCGCCCATTTGCTGCGCAGGTGTAGCTGATACCACCGTGACTAGAACAGCACCCAGGGCACCCTGCGTTTGCCAGTCCCATTAAAGCGAGCGCCAGTATCAGTACGACTGCCGGCCCAACGATTTTTCTTCGCATACCCTCTCCCTTATGAGCGCGGATACTATGCTAGGAAAATCAATGTGGCAATCAGACGAAAGCCGGATGCCGGTGATTCTCAGGCCCGAGGATTGGTCGCTATGGTTTACGCCCGATGCCGATCTTGATCGAGTTGCCGTCATCATGAGCTGGCGCAGTGTGACGTCTGCTCACTTTCCGCCACTCCCGGGAGGATTGGATGGCCTAGAATCAGGGTCAAGCAGTCATTTGAAACAAAGCACCGGAAGCAGAAGCGATGTCTTTCACCTTGGATTGGGAAGATCACGGTGTCTACAAGAAGTTCTCGGGCATCGTGTCGTTTTCGGAATACGCCCGGAGCCAGGAGCTGGTGCTCGGCAGCCCGCGGACCGACGATCTCCACTATGTCATCAACGACTTCCTTGATATTCAGGACTACGTCGTCACTACGGATGAAGCCGAATATGCCGCTGCCTTCACTCGCGGCGCCAGCCAATCGAATGCGCGCCTGCGCGTCGCGTACGTGACCCAGGACGTCAAGCTCATCATGCTCATCGAGCGCGTTTCGGTCCTATCGTTCTATCCCCTGAAGACTTTTTCTTCCCTCGAGAACGCCAGGGCCTGGATCTCGGCAAACGCCTGACAGCTTCCGCGCAGGCAAGACCGCTGGCGGCGCCCGCGGTCGATCGGCACACGGCAAACGACCAATGCTTTAGTTGACTTTTTTTATCAAGCAATCAGGTATGCTTGTCCTGCCCGATGGGCGTCGCATCATTTCCCAACGTCGCCAAGGAGAGACCAAAATGAAAACAGCCCTGATTGCGAGTGCGTCCGCCGTACTCGTCGCCGCATGCGGATCGCTACCGACGTCGCAACCGATCGCCGAGGCGCGGCTGGAGGCGCGCTCGGGCAGCACCGCGAGCGGCACCGTCAGCTTCGCCCCGGCCGGCGGCAAGGTGCGGGTCGAAGCCAGGCTCAGCGGACTGACGCCGGGCGCGCACGGCTTCCACGTGCACGAGGTCGGCGACTGCAGCGCGGCCGATGCCGCCAGCGCCAAGGGGCACTTCAATCCGGCCGGCAAGACCCATGGCCACCAGAGCGGCGAGCATCATGCCGGCGACATGCCCAATCTCGATGCCGACGCGAACGGCAATGCCAGCCTGGTCGTCGAGGTCGAACAGATGGCGATCGTCGAAGGCCCCGGCGGCATTGTCGGCCGCAGCGTCGTCGTCCATGCCGATCCCGACGACTACAAATCGCAGCCGGCGGGAAACTCGGGCAAGCGCGTCGCCTGCGGCGTCATCCGCATGCGCTGAAGGCGGCCAGCGGCGATGGCGCGCCCTGACAGACTTGAAACCGTGGCGCCCGGCCCAATATCTTCACGAACCGAGTTTGCGAGGCCGAGTTATGAGCGAATCCTTGATCGTCGTTTGTCCGCATTGCCACACGCCCAACCGCGTGCCGGCCGCGCGTCTCGACGCTGGCGGAACCTGCGGCAAGTGCAAGGGCAAGCTGTTTACCGGCGCGCCGGTGGAGGTGGATGCGGCAGCCTTCGACAAGCATGTCGGCCGCACCGGGCTCCCCATCGTCGTCGATTTCTGGGCGCCGTGGTGCGGTCCCTGCCGAACGATGGCGCCGGCTTTCGCCCAGGCCGCCCAAGCGCTGGAACCACGCTGTCAGCTGCTCAAGGTCAACACCGAGGACGAGCAAGCCCTGGCCGCCCGTTTCGGCATTCGCAGCATTCCGACCATCGCCCTTTTCCAGGGCGGCCGCGAAGTCGCGCGCCAGGCCGGCGCCATGGATGCCGGCACCCTGATGCGCTGGATACAGTCCAACATCTGACCGGTACGCCGGCGCCACCTCAGGCGGCGCGGCACGCCTCGACCGGAACCGCGGCGCATGCTTGAAAGGTCGCTGCTGGCCCGTGCCGAGGACCTGTCGGAGGACGACTGGCGCCAGCTTGCCACCGGCGGCGATCCTTTCCTCACCCGCGCCTTTCTCGGCGCGGCCGAGCGCTGCGTCGCGGAACGCGGCCCGCTCGGCTGGCAACCGATGCACATCGTCTTGCGCCACGCCGACCGGCGCATCGCCGCCTTGCTGCCGCTGTACGTCCGCCACCACTGGTACGGCGACTTCGCGATGGACTACGGCTGGGAACCGGCCTGGCGCCAGGCCGGACTCGCCTACTTTCCCAAGCTGGTCAGCGGCGTACCGTTCACGCCGTCGCCGGGGCCACGTCTGCTGCTGGCCGGCGACGCCGATCCCGCGCTGGCCGGCGCCCTGATCGAGACGGCGATCGCCCTGACCGCTGAAACGCGCGCCTCGAACTGGCAGTGCCTGTTCGTGCGCGCAGAGGATCGCGCCGCGCTCGAAGCCGCCGGCATGCTGTTGCGGCGCGGCGTGCAGTTCCACTGGTGCAATCGCGGCTACCGCGACTTCGCGGACTTCCTCGCCGGTTTCACGGCCGAAAAGCGCAAGAAGATGAAGCGCGAACGGCGCGCCGTGCGCGACGCCGGCCTGCGCATCGAGGCGCGGCACGGCGACGAGATCGACGACGCGCACTGGCAGGCCATCCATCGCCACTACCGCGACCCTTTCGTGCGGCTCGGCGGCATGCCGGCGTTCACCCCCGAGTTCTTCCGGGCGGTCGGTGCCGCGCTGGGCCGGCGCATGGTGGTGTTCTCGGCTTTCGCCGATGCCAGGCCGGTCGCCTCGGCCATCTGCTACCGCGACGACACGGCGCTCTACGGCCGCCACTGGGGCACCGACGTCAACGTCCCCGGCCTGCATTTCGATCTGTGCTACCACGCCGGCATCGAGTACGCCATCGACCACGGCCTGCAGCGCTTCGAGCCCGGCGCGCAGGGCGAGCACAAGGTGGCGCGCGGCTTCGAGCCGGTGTCCACCTGGTCGGCTTTCTGGATCGCCGATCCGCGCCTGCGCGACGCCGTGGCACGCCACCTCCGGCGCGAGGATGGCGCCATGATCGACTACCAGGCCGAAATGGCGGCGCACCTGCCGTATCGCGACCCGGCGTAATGCGCGCCGCATCGAAGCGCACCGCCGGCAACCCCGCCAAAGTCAGCCATGGCGGCACGCCGACCGGCAGCGCCAATACCCGGCGGTAAAATGCCGTTCATGGCCGATTCCCTCCTCCAGCGCAGCCGGGCCGCCGTCTGGCACCCCTGCACGCAGATGAAGCAGCACGCACCGGGCGCCATGTCGCCGCTGCCGCTGCTGCCCGTGGCGCGCGGCGAAGGCGCCTGGCTGGTCGGCACCGACGGCCGGCGCTGGCTGGACGGCATCAGTTCCTGGTGGGTGAATCTGTTCGGCCACTGCCACCCGCGCATCAACGCCGCGCTGCGCGACCAGCTGGACACGCTCGAACACGTCATCCTCGCCGGCTGCACCCACGCGCCGGTGGTGGAACTCTCGGAGCGGCTCGCGGCACTCACCGGCAACGCGCTGGGCCACTGCTTCTACGCCTCGGACGGCGCCTCGGCCACCGAGATCGCCCTGAAGATGTCCGCGCACTATTGGCGCAACGGCGGCCGGCCGGAGAAGCACCGTTATCTGTGCCTGGCGGGCGGCTACCACGGCGAGACCGTCGGCGCGCTCGGCGTCACCGACATTCCCCTCTTCCGCGACGCCTACGCGCCGCTCCTGCGCGCCGCCACCGTGCTGCCCTCGCCCGACGCCCGCCAGGGCACCGATGCCGTGCGCGTGGCCATCGACGCGCTGGCCGCGCATCTCGATGCGCATCACGCCGAAACGGCGGCGCTGATCGTCGAGCCGCTGGTGCAATGCGCGGCGGGCATGGCCATGCACGACCCCGAATATCTGCGCCAGGCCCGCGCGCTCTGCGACCGTCACCAGGTCCACCTCATCGCCGACGAGATCGCCGTGGGCCTCGGCCGCACCGGCACGTTCTTCGCGCACGAGCAGGCCGGCACGGACAAAACGGCGCGTCCCGACTTCCTGTGCCTCTCCAAGGGCATCACCGGCGGCTACCTGCCGCTGTCGGTGGTGATGACGCGCGACACGATCTACGAGGCGTTCTACGACGACGCAACGGCGCGCGGCTTTCTGCATTCGCATTCCTACACCGGCAACCCGCTGGCCTGCCGGGCGGCGCTGGCGACGCTGGACATCTTCGACCGCGACGACGTGCTGAAGGCCAACACGGTCAAATCGGATCGCATCGACGCGCTGCTGCGGCCGCTGGCCGACCATCCGCGCGTGCGCCACTACCGCCGGCGCGGCATGATCTTCGCATTCGACGTCGATGCGGATGCGGGCTTCGGACGTCGTTTCTACCGCGAGTCGCTGGATCGCGGCGCGCTGCTGCGCCCGATCGGCAACACCGTCTATCTGATGCCGCCGTACATCCTCGACGACACGCAGATCGAGCTGCTCTGCCGCGTCGCCGGCGAAGCGCTCGTCGCAGCGCTCGCCCCATGAAATTCGCGGACGAGCTCGCGGCGCTCCAACAAGGCGGCCTGCTGCGCCGGCGGCGCGTCGCCGGTTCGCCCTGCGGGCCGGCGATGATCCTCGACGGCCAGCCGGTACTGTCGTTCGCCAGCAACGACTACCTCGGACTCGCCGCCGACCCGCGCCTGATCGACGCGCTGGCCGAGGGCGCGCGCGCCTGGGGCGTCGGTGCCGGCGCCTCGCATTTCCTCGGTGGGCATTTCGAGCCGCACCAGGCACTGGAAGAACGGCTGGCCGCCTTCGTCGGTGCCGAGCGCGCGCTCCTGTTCTCGACCGGTTACATGGCCAACCTCGGCATCGTGCCGGCACTGGCGGAACGCGGCGACGTGATCTTCGCCGACAAGCGCAACCACGCCTCGCTGATCGACGCCGTGCGCCTCTCCAACGCCTTCAGCCATCGCTACCCGCACGTCGACCTCGGCGTGCTCGAAGGACAGCTGGCCGCCAATCGCGGCAAGAAGCGCGTCATCGTCACCGACGCCGTGTTCAGCATGGACGGCGACGTCGCGCCGCTGCCCGAACTGCTGACGCTGGCCGAGCGCTTCGATGCCTGGCTGGTGGTCGACGATGCCCACGGCTTCGGCGTGCTCGGCCCCCAGGGGCGCGGCACGGCGGCACACTTCGGCTTGCGCCCGAACGGACGCCTGTTGCTGATGGGTACCCTGGGCAAGGCGGCCGGCGTGTCCGGCGCCTTCGTCGCCGGCGATGGCGACGTCCTCGAATGGCTGACGCAGAAAGCGCGCACCGCCATGTTCACCACCGCCGCGCCGCCGGCGCTGTCCGCCGCGCTCCTGGCCAGCCTCGCGCTGCTGGAAGCCGCCGACGACCGCCGCGCCCACCTGCTCGCGCTGATCGACCGCCTGCGGCAAGGGCTGGCCCCGATGGCCGAACGCCGCGGCTGGCGCTTGCCGATCTCCGCGACGGCGATCCAGCCCTTGATCATCGGCGGCAATGCCGAGACGCTGGCGGTGGCCGATGCCCTGCTGGCGCGCGGCATCTGGGCACCGGCGATCCGGCCGCCGACGGTGCCCGAAGGCACGGCGCGGCTGCGCATCTCGCTGTCCGCCGCGCACGCCGAGGCGCACGTCGACCGGCTGGTCGCAGCGCTCGCCGAGGTGGCGCCGTGACGCCGCTGGCGCTGATTCCCGGCTGGGGATTCGACGCGCGGGTGTGGCAGCCCGTCGTCGAGCGCCTGGCGGCGGAGTTCGCCATCCATCCGCTCGACCACGCCCCTTCCGCCACACTGCCCGAAGGCGCCATCGTCTGCGGCTGGTCGCTGGGCGCCATGACGGCCATGCAGCTGGCGCTGGATCAGCCGGAACGCGTCGCCCGGCTGGTGCTGGTGGGTGCCACGCCGCGCTTCGTGCAAGCGCCCGACTGGCCGGATGCGGCCCCGCCCGAGTCGTTGCAGGCTTTCGCCGCCGGCATTGCCGCCGACCCCGACGCCACGCTGCGCCAGTTCGCCGGCCGCATCAACCTGGGCGACGACCGCGCCGCACCGCTGACGCGCCGCATCGCCGCGCTGCTGGCCGACCGGCGTGCCGATACCGCCACGCTGGCCGCCGGCCTTGCGCGGCTGCGCGACCTCGATCTGCGCAAGTCAGTGGCGGCGATACGCCAGCCGACGCTGGTGGTGCATGGCGAACGCGATGTCCTCATGCCGGTAGCAGCGGCCTGCTGGCTGGCCGAGCATCTGCCGAACGCGCGCCTGGAGATTTTTCTCGGCGCCTCCCACGCGCCCTTCCTGTCCGAGCCGGAACGCTTCGCCGCCCTGCTGCGGCAATTCGCCCATGAGTAAGCAGGCGATCCGCCGGTCTTTCGACCGCGCCGCGCCGCGCTACGACTCGGCGGCGGCGCTGCAACGCCAGGTGTGCGAGCTGTTGCTGGCAAGGCTGCCCGAGATTCGTCCGGCCAGCATTCTCGACGCCGGCTGCGGCACCGGCTATGCGCTCGGTTTGCTGGAAAGGCGCTGGCCGGAAGCCTGCGTGGTCGCCGCCGACTTCGCGCCAGGCATGCTGCGCGAGGCCGGCCGGGATCGTCCGCGCGTCTGCGCCGACGTCGAAGCGCTGCCCATCGCGTCGGCCTCCTTCGATCTTTACTGGTCGAGTCTCGCCTTCCAGTGGTGCGACCCTGCGCGCGCCGTCGCGGAGGCGGCGCGCGTGCTCGCCCCCGGCGGCCAACTGGCGATCAGCAGCCTGGCGCCCGGTACGCTGGCCGAACTGGACGAAGCGTTCGCCGGCATCGACGGCCACGATCACGTGCTGGCCTTTGCCGCGCCCGATACGCTCGCCACGGCCTGCGCGGCCAGCGGCCTGGGCGACATCGACGTCGAACAACGGCGGCTGTGCCTGCGTCATGCCAACCTGGCGACGCTGCTGCGCGGATTGAAGACCCTCGGCGCCAACCAGATCGGCGCCGGCAACCACCAGGGGCGCCGCCCCGGACTGCTGGGACGAAGGGCCTGGAGCGCCATCGAGGCGCGCTACGAAGCGCGCCGCGACGCGGCCGGCCTGCCGGCCACCTACGAGGTCATGCTATGCCGCGCGCGCAAGCCTGGTTCCTGACCGGCACGGATACGGAAGTCGGCAAAACCTTCGCGGCCTGCGCGCTGCTGCACGCGGCGCGGGCGCAGGGGCTGAGCACGTTGGCGATGAAGCCGGTGGCCGCCGGCGTTGACGAGGCCGGCCGCAACGAAGACGTCGAGCGGCTCATCGAAGCCAGTTCCGTCGCGGCGGAACGGGCGCTGGTCAATCCCTATTGTTTCGATGCGCCGATCGCCCCCCACCTGGCGGCGGCGGACGCGGGCCGGACGATCGACGCCGACCGCATCGCGGCCGCTTATCGGCAGCTGGCGCCCCAGGCAGGTTTCATGCTGGTGGAAGGCGTCGGCGGTTTTCGCGTGCCGCTCGGCGCCGCTTTCGACAGCGCCGACCTGGCGACGCGGCTCGACCTGCCGGTGATCCTGGTGGTCGGCCTGCGCCTGGGGTGCCTGAACCACGCCTTGCTGACCGCGGAAGCCATCGCGGCGCGGGGCCTGGCGCTCGCCGGCTGGATCGCCAACCGCATCGACCCGGCCATGCCGAAATGGCAGGAGAACGTCGACGCGCTGCGCACGCGCCTGACGGCGCCGCTGCTCGGCACGCTGCCGTGGCAGCCGGAACACGACGCCAGGAGGTCGGCGCAGTTTTTGACGCTGCCGGATCAAAACCCTTTGCCTGGCACGGTAATAGCTGCGAATCGGGGATAAACTGCTCATCACTGCACGCGAGAGGGACGCACGATGAAAATATGGGTGAAGTTGACCTTCGCCATCTGGCTGATGCTGGTGGTGTTCTGGACCGGGTTGATCTTCTGGGAAAGCCAGGTCAATCGACAGACGGCGATCGAGCAGGCCAAGAGTTTCTCCCTGTCGATGCACGAATCGACCCTTGCCGGCCTCACCGGCATGATGATCACGGGCACCATCGGCCAGCGCGAGGTGCTGCTCGACCAGATCAAGCAACTGGCCGTCATCCGCGATCTTTCGGTGATCCGCGGCGCAGCGGTAACCCGCCTGTACGGCCCGGGCACCGCCAAGGACCAACTGCCCCGCGACCAAGTAGAGGAGCAGGTGCTGGCCACCGGCCGGGAGTTCGTCGAAGTGCAGTCCGATGCCTCGGGCGAGTTCCTGCGCGTGGTCCGGCCGGCCAAGGCATCGAAAAACTATCTGGGCAAGGACTGCATCGAGTGCCACCAGGTCCCGGAGGGCACCGTGCTCGGCGCCATCGCCATGAAGATTTCGCTCGACCAGGTCAACGCGGCGGTGAGCGCCCAGCGCCTCAAGTCGCTGCTGGCCGCACTGGTGCTGAGCCTGCCGCTGCTCGCCTTCATCTACCTGTTCATCCGCAACGTGGTCACCAAGCCGCTCGAGCAGATGGTGGACGGCTTGCGCGACATCGCCAAGGGCGAGGGCGACCTGACCCGGCGGCTCGAAGTGCGCAGCGGCGACGAGATCGGCGCCGCCGCCACCGCCTTCAACGACATGATGGCGAAGATGGCGGCCCTGGTGCGCCATGTCAGCCATTCGGCCTCGGAGGTATCGGTCGCGGCGCGCGAACTGGTCGCCAGCGCCGACCGCGTCAACAGCAGTTCCCGCCTGCAGAACGAAACCTCGCTGCAGGCGACGGATTCGGTCGAGCGCATGGTTGCGGCGATCGCCTCGATCGCCGCGAGCACCGAGCACGTGCATGAGCAGTCGCGCGACAGCCTTGCCCGTTCGGAAGCCGGCAACGTCAGCCTGTCGCGTCTGATCGGCGAAATCAGCGTGGTCAACGACACGGTGCAGGTCATCGCCGGATCGGTGAATGAGTTCGTGAACAGCACCGCCACCATCGCCAGCATCACGCGCGAAGTCAAGGACATCGCCGACCAGACCAACCTGCTGGCCCTCAACGCCGCCATCGAGGCCGCGCGGGCCGGCGAGCAGGGGCGCGGCTTCGCCGTGGTCGCCGACGAGGTGCGCAAGCTCGCCGAAAAATCGGCCGGCTCGGCCAGCGAAATCGACGCCATCACCCGCACGCTGACCGAGCATTCCGACTCGGTCCGCCATTCGATCCAGAACGGCCTCGATCACCTGGCCGCCAGCCAGGACTCCCTCGAAGAGGTGGCCGAGGTGTTGAGCGAAGCCAGCGGTTCGGTCGGACGGGTCGGCCAGGGCCTGGACACCATCGCCGGCGCCACCGAGGAGCAACGCCTGGTCAGCGGCGAAGTGGCGACCAACATCGAGTCGATCGCCGGCATGGCCCGGGAAAACAACGCGGTGGTCGAGCAGACGGCGGCGGCGGCGCAGCGGCTCGAGCAGTTGGCCGCCAACCTGCAGGAAACCGTCAGCCGCTTCAGGACCTGAAAATTTCTCGTCGAGGGGGCTTGAAAGCCCGTCGGGCGCCCCCAATCTAGATATGGTTTATCGTCTAGGGACGTTCATTCCATGCAGGATATCGACAAGGAACCCGCCGCCACCGCTGAATCCGCGGCCAGCGACTCGCGCGCCGCGCCGGAAACCATGCCCAGCCTCGAGGAACTGCTCAAGGCCGCCGAACTGAAAGCCGAAGAGCATCACGATGCCTGGCTGCGCGCCAAGGCCGAAGGCGAAAACATCCGCCGCCGCGCCCAGGAGGACATCGCCAAGGCCGGCAAGTTCGCCGCCGAGAAGTTCGCCGGCGAAATGCTGGCGGTCAAGGACAGCCTGGAGGCGGCGCTGGCCAACCAGAACCAGGAGTTCGAGACGCTGAAGGCCGGCGTCGAGCTGACGCTCAAGCAATTGAACGCCGCCTTCGAGAGATCGAGCGTGGCCGAGATCAATCCGCTGGAAGAAAAGTTCGATCCGCACAAGCACCAGGCCATCAGCCAGGTCGAGGCCGACGGCGAGCCGAACCGCGTCATCAACGTCCTGCAGAAGGGCTACGCCTTGCATGACCGCATCCTGCGCCCCGCGCTGGTCATCGTCGCCAAGGCGAAAGTCAGTGGTGGCGGCACGCCGGCCGCTTGAAGCCGGCGTCAATACCCCCATATCCGGAACAGCTTAGTCATCCACGAATTTCTTTGAGGACACCAACATGGGCAAGATCATCGGCATCGACCTCGGCACCACCAACAGCTGCGTC
>JAGVUA010000148.1 GCA_019136545.1 Betaproteobacteria bacterium | reverse complement strand
GTTTTTCAAGCCAAGGTATGTTCAATTCATAACTCCGATTGCGAGGCCAGCCAATGGATGCAGCCACCACTACCCAGATTCCAACTTCTCGCTTCCTTGCCCCCGCGTTGCCAAGGCGTATCGTCAAGCGCGACGGGCGCGACGAGCCCTTCGCGTCGGCGCGCATCGCCTCGGCGCTGGCCCGCGCCGGTGCCGCAAGCGGTGAGTTCGACGAGGATGAAGCGCAGCTCTTGACGGCGCGCGTACTCAAGGTGCTACGTCATCGCTACGGTGGCGCGGCGCCCACTGTCGAGCAAGTACAAGATATCGTCGAACAGGCGCTGGTCGACGCCAACCACCTCGTCACCTTTCGCGCCTACGTTGCCTACCGCGATCAGCACCGCCGCCTGCGCGAGGACCGCAAGACACTGGTGGATGTCGGCGCCGCTATCGACGAATACGTCGGTCGCGCCGACTGGCGCGTGCAGGCCAACGCGAACCAGGGTTATTCCCTCGGCGGCCTGATCCTCAACGTTTCGGGCAAGGTGGTGGCCAACTACTGGCTGTCCCACGTTTATCCGCCCGAAATCGGCCAGGCGCACCGCGACGCCGATATACATATCCACGACCTTGACATGCTTTCGGGCTATTGCGCCGGCTGGTCGCTGCGCCAGCTGCTGCATGAAGGATTTAACGGCGTGCCCGGCAAGCCGGAGGCCGATCCGCCAAAGCACTTTTCCAGTGCGCTCGGCCAGATGGTGAACTTCCTTGGCACGCTGCAGAACGAATGGGCCGGCGCGCAGGCCTTCAGTTCCTTCGACACCTACCTCGCGCCTTTCGTGCGCAAGGACGGCATCGGCTACGACGAGGTGCGCCAGGGCATGCAGGAGTTCATCTACAACCTCAACGTACCCTCGCGCTGGGGCACGCAGACACCCTTTACCAACCTGACCTTCGACTGGGTCTGTCCGGAGGATCTGCGCGAGCAGATTCCGGTGATCGGCGGTATCGAGATGCCGTTCGCCTACGGCGACTTGCAAGCTGAGATGGACCTGATCAACCGCGCCTACATCGAAGTCATGAGTGCCGGCGACCGGCGTGGTCGCGTATTCACCTTCCCGATCCCGACCTACAACATCACCGAGCATTTCCCCTGGGAGTCGGAAAACGCCGAGCGACTGTTCGCCATGACCGCCAAGTACGGTTTGCCGTATTTCCAGAACTTCCTCAACTCGGACATGAAGCCGAACCACGTGCGCTCCATGTGCTGCCGCCTCCAACTCGACCTGCGCGAACTGCTCAAGCGCGGCAACGGTTTGTTCGGCTCGGCCGAACAGACCGGTTCCATCGGCGTGGTGACCATCAACTGTGCGCGCCTGGGACATCTGCATGCCGATGACGAGGAGGCACTGCTAGCGCGGGTAGACCGCCTTGCCGATATGGCGCGCGATAGCCTGGAGATCAAGCGCAAAGTGGTGCAGCGCCTGATGGACGATGGCCTTTTTCCCTATACCAAGCGTTATCTCGGTACCTTGCGCAACCACTTTTCGACCATCGGCGTCAATGGCATCAACGAGATGGTCAAAAACTTCACGCGCGGCGCCGAGGACATCGCCACGTCCGGCGGCCACGCTATGGCCGTGCGCCTGCTCGATCGGCTGCGCAACCGCATGCGCGACTATCAGGAGCAGACCGGCAACCTTTACAACCTCGAGGCAACGCCGGCCGAAGGCACCACCTATCGCTTCGCCAAGGAGGACAAGAAGCGCTGGCCCGGCATCCTGCAGGCCGGAACGAATGAAAAACCTTACTACACCAATTCCTCGCAATTACCGGTGGGTTTCACCGAGGATCCGTTCGAAGCGCTGATGCGCCAGGACGAGTTGCAAACACGCTACACCGGCGGCACCGTGCTGCATCTTTACATGCGGGAGCGCATTTCCTCGCCGGCTGCCTGCCGACAGCTGGTGCGCACGGCGCTAACGCGTTTTCGACTGCCTTACATCACGATCACGCCGACTTTCTCGATCTGCCCGAAGCACGGCTATCTCGCCGGCGAGCACGAGTTCTGCCCCAAGTGCGACGAGGAAATCCTCGCGCGCAAGGCCGCCCATTAGATTTACTCCACCACGAAAGGAAGTCTCATGTCGGAAAACGTCCAAACCCCAAAGCCGCAAGACCACGAACGCCAGCGCTGCGAAATCTGGACACGCGTCATGGGCTACCACCGCCCGGTTTCCGAATTCAATCCCGGCAAACAAAGCGAACACCACGAGCGCCGCCACTTCGTCGAATGCCGCAGTGAACAGGCTGTGCAAGCCTGAAAGTCGCCTAACGGTAGGGGGCTTGGTGCCCTTTACCACCATCGACTTTCCAGGCAGGCTCGCGGCCGTGGTGTTCTGCCAGGGCTGTCCTTGGCGCTGCACCTATTGCCACAACCCGCACTTGTTGCCGCGCGGCGCTGGCGCGCTGGCGTGGCCGGCGGTGCTGGAATGGCTAGCGACGCGGCGCGGGCTGCTCGAGGGCGTCGTCTTCAGTGGCGGCGAGCCGCTGCTGCAGCGAGGTCTGCCGGAGGCTCTCGCTGCGGTACGCGCCCTGGGCTTCGCCACGGCCTTGCATACGGCCGGCGCCTATCCTAAGCGGCTCTCTGCCGTGCTGCCGCTGCTCGACTGGGTCGGCTTCGACGTGAAGGCACCGTTTGGGGAATATGCCCCTATCGTAGGTTGCGATGACGGCAGCTCTGCGCGCGATGCGCTTGAAATTCTTCTGGCTTCCGGGGTGGCTCACGATATTCGCTGCACCGTCGCGCCGGAACTCGACGCCACTGCACTGGACCGTCTGCGTGAGGAACTGACAGCCATCGGCGGGGTGGGCCTTACGCTGCAGACGTACCGGCCGCCCGATACTTTTCCCGCAGTATCGTCCTAAGCGGTCGGGGCATCCGATGGCACGATTTCGAATGCGTGTTTACACAATTTTACATAATACACATTATGCGGCATATTGGGGTCGTAATATCAGTTGGAGAGACCACACAGCCGTTGCTTTGCTTATCCAAGCTTCAACCGCTTTGATCGAGCTAACGCGCGAGATAGCGCTGATGAACTCAAATATCCTGACTCTTTGGCTGCACGTTTCAAGCCAAGTCCTGATGTCACTGCCCGCTGGGCAATGGCTAAGCGAAGTTCATTTAGATATTTTCCAGGCGTCTGACGCATCACTTCACGGAATACGTTGGCGAAGGAAGTTCGGGACATTCTCGCTTCATCAGAAAGACTTTCTAGCGTCCAGCCACGTTGCGGCATCGCATGCATCGCGACCAATGCTCTAGCGATTCGCGGATCAGCAAGCCCATTGAATAAGCCGCCAGAATTCGTTGGATGGGCAATCAGGTGCCTCATCAGACCAATGAAGAGAATGTCCCCCGCACGATCGAGCAGCGCTGGCTGCCCACAACGGGGGGTATGAAGCTCTGCAGCAATCAGTTGGATAACATGATTTAGCGAGCCATCTGCCTCTTGAAGTGAGATGACAAGAGGATCGGTAAATTCACTGTATAACAAGGCGCCGACGGAACCGTCCAAAATGGCTTTTGCACATAGCAGCCCCCCCAATCCTTTCGTCGAATCAGCTTTAAATGCATGAGTGATGTCAGCCCGACAAACAATTACGGAAGTCGCTTTGACGATCTTGGGTTGGCCTCGCTCTATGCTGAAACCAACTTGTCCTTCGGTAACCAAGTAGAGATGCAGGAATTGCTCATCAGAGGCCTCGGCCACAAGCGCTTGAGCATCCACGTCCGCTTGAGTCACCTCAACACGTGGCGCAACGCCTTCCAAGAGGGCTGATAGTCGATCCAATCGCGGCGCAATTGTCATTGCGTACTAAAAGCAATCAATTATGAACATATGGTTGCAAATTGTACTCGACAATCATTACTCAGATTCAGAACACCTCAATTGCACATGTAGCGCATTAGTCCCGCGAAAGGATGATCAGAATGATCTTGCATTCCCTGATGCCTCGGCATCCAGTTCCCGCTCTCAATGTTCCATTGGTCACCGGAGAACGATTTATCTTGGGGGCAGACCCGGGAGAGCGTTTTGACCTCGTGGTCTTCTATCGAGGTTTTCATTGCCCTCTTTGCGCAAAATACCTACTTGAGCTTGAGCGCCTTGTGCCTGAGTTTGAGAAACGCGGGGTCAAGGTCATTGCAGTGAGCAGCGACGACGAAGAACGAGGAAAGCTGATGGCCGAGAAGGTCAACGCCCAATCGCTCAAGTTCGCTTACGGACTCAGTCTAAGAAGCGCAAGGCAGTGGGGGCTGTATATCAGCGCATCCCGAGGGAAAACATCGATAGGGATTGATGAACCCGAATTGTTCAGCGAGCCCGGGGTATTCATCGTCAAACCAGACGGCACATTGTTCTACGGGGCCGTTCAGACAATGCCGTTTGCTCGGCCGCTGTTTCAGGATCTCCTCGGGGCCATCGATTTCGCAATTGCCAATGACTACCCGGCGCGCGGCGAGTATCAAAACGAAATTTAGAAGATGCAACGGGACTCGATTGCGCGATATGGAGCGGCTGAGCCGAGTCTTCAATGCTCAGCAAACCGCGGCTAGATTGACGCCGCCACGCGAATCCCCTGATCGATGGCTCTTTTCGCATCGAGTTCCGCGGCCACATCGGCACCGCCGATGACGATGACTTTCTGGCCGGCATCGAGCAAAGGGGCCTCGAGATCTCGAAGCGACTCCTGGCCTGCGCAGATCACGACCTGATCGACGTCCAGGCAACGTTCCGAGCCTTCCACAGAAATATGCAACCCTTGGTCGTCGATCTTGCGGTACGTGACGCCGGAGATCATCTGAACGCCACGCCGGGTCAGCATGGTTCGCTTGATCCAGCCGGTGGTCTTCGCGAGTCCGTCACCGATCTTGGTGGGTTTGCGCTGCAGGAGCCATACCGACCTTGCGTTCCCGGACTGCGCGGCGGTCCCCAATCCGCCCGGACGCGCAAAACCGGGATCGATGCCCCATTCGCGCTGATAACTGGCGATTGGATCATCGGCCAGGTCTTGATGCGTCAGAAACTCGGCGATATCGAAGCCGATGCCGCCCGCGCCGATTACCGCCACCGCTTTGCCGACAGCCTGCTTTCCGGAAAGCACATCGAGATAGCCGACGACCTTGGGATGGTCGATGCCCGGAATATCCGGCACGCGCGGCACCACGCCCGTGGCAAGCAGAACCGTATCGAAACCGGCGAGCGAAGCCGGCTCGGCGCGCGTATTCATGCGGATATCGACACCGAGGCGATCCAGGCGATGGCGAAAGTAGCGCAGCGTTTCGGCGAAGTCGGATTTTCCGGGAACGCGCTGGGCGATGTTGATTTGCCCACCGATCTCGGCGGCAGCTTCGAAGAGGACTACCCGGTGGCCGCGCTCGGCGGCAGTCGCGGCGGCCGCCATGCCGGCCGGACCGGCGCCAACGACAGCCACCCGCTTCGGGGAGGATGTCGGGGAAACCGTCAGCGTGGTTTCGTGGCAGGCCAAGGGATTGACGAGGCACGAACAAAGTCTGCCGGAAAAGATGTGGTCGAGACAGGCCTGGTTGCAGGCGATGCAGGTATTGATCTCCTCGGCATTCCCTGCCTTCGCCTTGGCGACGAAGTCCGGATCGGCCAGCATCGGCCGGGCCATCGATACCATGTCGGCATCGCCGCGCTCGAGCGCGGCTTCGGCGACATGCGGCATGTTGATGCGGTTGGAAGTGATCAGCGGGATGCCGACCTCGCGCTTCAGCTTGCCCGTCGCCCAGGTGAACGCGCCATGGGGCACGACGGCGGCGATGGTCGGAATCCGCGCTTCGTGCCAGCCAACGCCGCTGTTGATGAGCGTGGCGCCGGCAGCTTCGACCGCCTTGGCCAGCGCCACAATCTCGGACCATGGTGCGCCGCCTTCGACGAGATCGAGCATCGACAAACGATAGATGACAATGAATTCGCGCCCTACCCGTTCGCGTATCCGGCGCACGATTTCGATCGGCAGGCGGTGGCGATTCTCCATGCTGCCGCCCCAACGGTCGGTCCGGTGATTCGTCTCCAGCGCGGTGAACTCGTTGATCAGATATCCCTCCGAGCCCATCACCTCGACCCCGTCATAGCCGGCGGACTTGGCCAGCTCGGCGCAACGGACGTAGTCGGCGATGGTTTGCTCGATTTCGGCCGAACTCAACTCACGCGGCATGGTTGGCGATATCGGCGCTTTCAGCGGCGAAGGCGCGACCGCCTGGCGATGCAGCGCATAGCGGCCGCAATGCAGAATCTGCATGCATATCCGGCCGCCCGCCTCATGCACCGCCGTCGTCGCCAGACGGTGATCGGGTAACTGGGCCGCATCGGTCAACACGGCGGCATGGGCGAACATGCGCCCTTCCGGGTTCGGCGCCACGCCACCGCTGACTATCAGCCCGACGCCGCCCCGGGCGCGCGCCGCGTAGAACGCTGCCAGCTTGGTGAAGCCGTCGGGCTCCTCCTCAAGACCCGTGTGCATCGACCCCATCAGGATACGGTTCGGCAGAACGCAATGTCCGAGATCGAGCGGAGTGAACAATCGCGGATAAGGGTGCTTCGCCTGGGCAGATGCGTCGGACATGCGGATGCCTCCCTGTCAAAATTCTTGTCAAGCGCCCGATCCGGCGCGGTCTTGGCTATTATCGGACAATACGCGCGCAAGCAAAAACGGCCTCGGCGACGTGCCGCCGAGCTTCGTCCCAATCCGCCTCCGGAGCGACAACACCATGAATGCGCCTTCAAGCCCTGGTTTCCTGCACCGCGCCGGCAAAGCCGTCATTTGGGCGGGAGCCTCACTTGTCCTCCTGGGTGTCTTGGTCTTCTTCGCCGGCCCACCGATCGCCAGATCGCTGCTTACCGATCTGCTGTCCGAGCAATTGCATCGACCGGTATCCCTGGGCCCAATCGCCATCAATCCCTTTCTGATGACAGTGAAAGTCGCCGATGTCTCGGTCGGCGACAAGGCTGGCGGCAACCTTGGCGAAACCGCCGGCTTCGACGAATTGTTTGTCGACCTCGACATCGCGTCGCTCTATTACCGCGCGCCCGTCATCAAGCAGTTCCGTCTCGTCGGCCCGCGGGTTCATCTCGTTCGAGAAGCCCCGGGTCGCTACAACATTTCGGACCTGCTCGACGAATGGTTGAAGCCGAGCGACACGCCGCCTGCCAAATTCTCCGTCAGCAACATCGCCATTTCCAACGGGATGCTGCGCTTCGACGACCGCCCTCCCGGCAAGCAGCACGTCGTCGCCGACCTCGATTTGACGCTGCCCTTCGTCTCCAACTTGCCCCGCCAGGCCGAAATCCATACCGAGCCCCGTCTTTCTGCCAAGATCAACGGTGCCCCTTTGTCTCTCGAAGGCAAGAGCAAGCCCTTTGCCGACTCGCACGAAAGCGAACTGAACCTGGATCTCGCCAGCGTCGACATTGCCCAGTATCTCGCCTATTCGCCCACCGCCCTGCCCTTTACCGTCGGCAGCGGGCGACTCGATACCGAGTTGAAGATTCGTTTTCGTACCGATGCGCAGAAGAAGCCTTCGCTGGCGATTCTCGGTTGGGCGGACATCCATGACCTGCGGATCGCCGAGCCCGCCGGACAGCCGCTGCTTTCCCTGGGAAAACTCCACGTACCGCTCGAGGTGCTGGAGCCGCTCGCCAACCATTATGCCATCGGCAAAATCGACGTCGATGGCCTGGAAGCCCATGCGCGCGTCGACGGGAACGGCGCCCTCAACTGGTTGGAAGTCGTGGGCGGCATGCCGCGGGGAGCCGCGGCGCCACCGCCGCCAGAGCAGCAACGGCAAGGCTCGCCGGTGGCGTGGTCGATGGCCGGCCTGCAACTGTCGGGGTCTTCGGTGCACTGGCTGGACGAATCCAATGGCAAGCCGCTGAAGGCCAGTATCACCGCCATCGAGGCCGGCGTCGGCAAGATCGACGCTCGCCTTGCCGAACCGCGCTGGCAAGCGTCGAGGCCAAGGGACTCAAGGTGGAACTCGCCCGGCTTGCCGACGGCAGCCTCGCCCTACCCCGGCCACCCGCACTGAAAACCGCAAAGCGGAGCGAGGCGGCGCCGGCCGACGCGAAAGTCAGCGATGGCGGAACGCCGTGGATCGTCGATCTCACTCAAGTCGGATTGAGCGACGCCGCCTTGAGATTCGACGATGCGGCGATAACGCCGGCGACGCGGCAACAACTGGACATCGACAAACTGACCTTCGAAGGGATCAGTACTGCGCCCAACACCTCAGGCAAGCTGAGCCTGGCAGCCAAGCTGAACCGAAAAGCCGATTTGCAGGCGAACGGCTCGCTGCAACTGGAACCGCTCGCCACGAAACTGAACTTGAACTTGCGGGGCATCGAACTGCTTCCCTTGCAGCCCTATTTCGGTGACCGGGTCAATCTGACCGTCACCAAGGGGCAGGTGTCCGGAAAAGGAGAACTGGCGCTCAACAAGACCGCCGATGGCGCGCTCGCGGGTGGTTATCGCGGCCAGGTTGCCGTGAGCGATTTTCACAGCGTCGATAAAGCGAGCAGCGAGGATTTCCTGTCCTGGAAATCCTTCCATCTCGACAAGCTCGACCTCAAGCTTCAGCCGTTCGCACTGGGTATTGGCGAGGTTGCGCTTGCAGATTTCTACGCGCGCTTGATCGTCAGTCCGGAAGGCAAGCTCAATCTGCTGCAACTGGTTCGGCAGGAAGACGCGGCGGCAGGCAAGAAAGCGTCCGCTTCCGCGCCACCGCCACCGCCAGCCGGCGAGGTCAAGGCACCGCCGCCGCCGATCCGTGTCGACCAGGTCACCCTCCAGGGCGGCAAGGTCAGTTTCAGCGACCGTTTCGTCAAACCCAACTACTCGGCCAACCTAGCCGAGGTCGGCGGACGCATCAGCGGGCTTTCCTCCGCCGCCGACAGCACGGCCGACCTTGACCTGCGCGGCGCTTACGACGGCGCGCCGGTTTCGGTCGCCGGTAAGATCAATCCGCTGGCCGCCGTGCCGTTTCTGGATATCAAGGCCGAGGTGCACGGCGTCGAACTGGTACCGATATCGCCCTACTCCGGCAAATACGCCGGCTATGCGATCGACAAGGGCAAGCTGTCGCTGTTCCTCTCCTACAAGATCGCCGACAAGCAACTTCAGGCCGAGAACCGCGTATTCCTCGACCAGCTTACCTTCGGCGAAAAGGTGGAGAGCCCCAGCGCGACCAAGCTGCCGGTACTGCTGGCGGTATCGCTGTTGCAAAACCGGCGCGGCGAAATCGATATCAACCTGCCGATTTCCGGCTCGCTCGACGACCCGCAATTTTCGGTCGGCGGCATCATCGTTCAGGTGATCGTCAACCTCATCACCAAGGCGATCACCTCGCCCTTCGCGCTGCTCGCTTCGCTGGCCGGCGGCGGCGAGGAGCTTTCGTACGCCGATTTCGCCGTCGGCCGCGCAGCACTTTCGGATGGAACGGTGAAGAAGCTCGAATCGCTGGCGAAGGCGCTCAACGACCGCCCTGCCCTCAAGCTCGAAATCGCGGGTCGCGTCGATCCCGAGAAGGATCGCGAAGGCCTGCGCCAGGCCTGGCTGGAGCACCAGGTGAAGGCGCAGAAGCTGGCGCAACTGGTGAAGGCCGGCAAGGAAACGGGGTCGGCCGACAGCGTGGCGATCGACGACAAGGAATACCTGCCGCTGCTCGAGCAGGCTTACAGCCAGGCGAAGTTTCCGAAGCCGCGCAACGTCATCGGCCTGACCAAGAGTCTGCCGCGCGAGGAAATGGAAAAGCTGATGCTGGCCAATGCGCCGGCCAGCGACGACGACCTGCGCGAACTCGCCAACCGGCGCGCCAAGTCCGTCGGCGACTGGCTGGCCGGTCCCGGCAAGGTGGCGCGCGAGCGCATCTTCCTGTTGCCGCCGAAGCTGGTGGCCGACGGCAGCGGCCCGAAGAATGCCCCGCTCAGCCGGACGGAGTTTTCTCTGAAGTGAAGGTGCCGTCGGCGCCGAAGACGAGCTGTTTGAGGCGGAACAGCTCGTCGCGGGCTGCCGCGGCTTCCTCGAACTCCAGGTTCTTCGCGTGTTCCTGCATGGCTTTTTCCAGGCGCTTGATCTCTTTCGCCAACGCCTTCTCGCTCATCGCCTCGTATTTCGCCGATTCCTGCGCCGCTTTCAGTTCGCGCACTGCCGCATCGCTGTCGTACACGCCGTCGATGATGTCCTTGATGCGCTTGACCACGCCCTTCGGCGTGATGCCATGACTGACGTTGTAGTCCATCTGCTTGACGCGCCGGCGCTCGGTTTCGGCGATGGCGCGCCGCATCGAATCGGTGATTCGGTCGGCGTAGAGAATGGCGGTGCCGTGCAGGTGGCGCGCGGCGCGGCCGATGGTCTGAATCAAGGATCGTTCCGAGCGGAGGAAACCTTCCTTGTCGGCGTCGAGAATCGCTACCAGCGATACCTCCGGAATATCGAGCCCCTCGCGCAGCAGATTGATGCCGACCACGACATCGAACTCGCCTAGGCGCAGGTCGCGGATGATCTCGACGCGCTCGACGGTGTCGATGTCCGAATGCAGATAGCGGACGCGGACGCCGTTGTCGCCGAGGAACTCGGTGAGTTGCTCGGAAAGCCGCTTGGTCAGCGTCGTCACCAATACCCGTTCATCGACCGCCACGCGCCGCTTGATCTCGGCCAGCAGGTCGTCGACCTGCGTCAGCGCCGGGCGCACGACGACTTCCGGGTCGACGAGGCCCGTCGGCCGCACCACCTGCTCCACCACCTGTCCTTGATGGTCCCGTTCGTAATCGGCCGGCGTCGCCGAAACGAAAATGGTCTGCGGCATCAGGCGCTCGAATTCCTCGAACTTGAGCGGCCGGTTGTCGAGCGCCGAGGGCAGCCGGAAACCGTAGTTGACCAGATTCTCCTTGCGCGAGCGGTCGCCTTTGTACATGCCGCCAACCTGCGAAATCGCCACGTGCGACTCGTCGATGAACATCAGCGAATCGGGCGGCAGGTAGTCGATCAACGTCGGCGGCGGTTCGCCCGCCTGGCGGCCGGACAGGTGGCGCGAATAATTCTCGATGCCCTTGCAGAAACCGAGCTGTTCCAGCATCTCCAGGTCGAAGCGAGTGCGTTGCTCGATACGCTGGCACTCGACAAGCTTCTGCTCGCGCTGGAAGAAGTCGATGCGCTCGCGCAGCTCCTGCTTGATCGCTTCCACGGCCTTGAGCACCGTCGCGCGCGGCGTCACGTAGTGGCTGGACGGGAACACCGTGAAGCGGCCGAGCTTCTGTCGCGTGTGGCCGGTGAGCGGATCGAACAGGGTCAGCGACTCGACCTCGTCGTCGAACAGCACGATGCGAATCGCGCTTTCGGCGTTCTCGGCCGGGAAGACGTCGATGACGTCGCCGCGCACGCGGTAGGTGCCGCGGTGGAAGTCGATTTCGTTGCGCTCGTACTGCATCTCCGCCAGCCGGCGGATGACGTCGCGCTGCCCCAGCTTCTCACCCTGGCGCAAGTGCAGGATCATGCTGTGGTAATCGACCGGGTCACCGATGCCGTAGATCGCCGACACGGTGCAGACGATCACGCAGTCGCGCCGCTCCAGCAGGCTCTTGGTGGCGGAAAGGCGCATCTGCTCGATGTGCTCGTTGATGCTCGAGTCCTTCTCGATGAACAGGTCGCGCGACGGCACGTAGGCTTCGGGCTGGTAGTAGTCGTAGTAGGAAACGAAATACTCGACGGCGTTCTCGGGCAGGAACTCGCGGAACTCGGCGTAGAGCTGCGCCGCCAGCGTCTTGTTGGGCGCCAGCACCAGCGCCGGACGGCCGAGTCGGGCGATGACGTTGGCCATGGTGTAGGTTTTGCCCGAGCCGGTGACGCCCAGCAGCGTCTGGTAGGACAAGCCATCCTGGATGCCTTCGACCAATTGCAGAATGGCCTGCGGCTGGTCGCCCGCCGGCGGAAACGGCTGGTACAGGCGGTAAGGGCTGCCGGTAAAGGTAACGGTTTGTTCAGACATCAGAAGTTTCGATTGTTGCGGTGCGCGAGAGCGATGCGGCGATTGCGATATTATTGCGCGTCCGCCGAACTTTCCCGTACTAGGAGCAGAAATGAGCACGTCCTTGTTCGCCGCTGTCGAGATGGCGCCGCGCGATCCCATCCTCGGTCTCAACGAAGCTTTCAACGCCGAAACCAATCCCAACAAGGTCAATTTGGGCGTCGGCGTCTATTTCGGCGACGACGGCAAGATTCCGCTGCTGGCGGCAGTAAAGTCAGCCGAGGCGACCCGCCTCGCGGCGCAACCGCCACGCGGCTACCAGCCGATCGAAGGCACGCCCGCCTACAACGGCGCCGTGCAGACCTTGCTGTTCGGCAAGAGCCACGAAGGTGGAGAACTGCTGGCCGCCGGCCGCACCGTCACCTGCCAATGTCTCGGCGGTACCGGCGCGCTCAAGGTCGGCGCCGACTACCTGAAGCGCTTGCTGCCCGACGCCACCGTCTATATCAGCAATCCGAGCTGGGAAAACCATCGCGCGCTGTTCGAGGCCGCCGGCTTCCCGGTCAAGGATTACGCCTACTACGACGCTGCCACGCGCGGGGTCGATTTCGCCGGCATGAAGGCCGCACTGGCGGCGATGCCGGCCAAGTCCATCGTCGTGCTGCACGCCTGCTGCCACAACCCGACCGGCGCCGATCTGACGGTCGACCAGTGGCGGGAAGTCGTTGCCGCCGTCAAGGAGCGCAACCTCGTCGCCTTCATCGACATGGCTTACCAAGGGTTCGCCGACGGCATCCCGCAGGATGCTGCCGCGCTCGACCTGTTCGCCGCGTCCGGCTTGCAGTTCTTCGTTTCCAGTTCGTTCTCGAAGTCGTTCTCGCTTTACGGCGAACGCGTCGGCGCACTGACCATCGTCACGGCCGGCAAGGATGAATCGGCCCGCGTGTTGTCGCAGGTGAAGCGCGTGATCCGCACCAACTATTCCAACCCGCCGACCCACGGCGGCGCCGTCGTCGCGGCCGTGCTGTCCAGCCCCGAGCTGCGCCGGATGTGGGAAGACGAACTGGCCGGCATGCGCGACCGCATCCGCGCAATGCGCGCCAGCCTGGTGGAGAAACTGAAGATTGCCGGCGCATCGAACTTCGACTTCATCAACGTCCAGCGCGGCATGTTCTCCTACACCGGGCTGACCGCCGCGCAGGTGGAAAAAATGCGCGCCGAGTATGGCATCTACGCCGTCGGCACCGGCCGCATCTGCGTCGCCGCGCTCAATACTCGGAACATCGACTACGTAGCCACGGCCATCGCCGCGGTCCTGAAGTAAGCGTCGTCAAGGCGTCCCGGATCCGCTGACTCCGCTGGCCCCGGGTCAGCGGCTGGCTTTCAGTTCGGGATCGCGCGCGCTGCCGGAGATCGCCACCAGCGCAGCAACGCTGGCGCTTCCGTTGATGACCACGCTGGCAGCGCCGTTGATCGAGGGCTCCGTCCCTCGCGACAGCGTTGCGGCGCCCGAGGCATGCATGAGTCCCGATGCCATGCGCATTCCCGTCAGGCGGACGGCGCGCTCGTCGGACGAAAAACTGCCGGCCAGTTCCTCGAAGCCGGTGGTGCCGCCGCGCGCCACGCCGGGCGGCCGCTGCGCGCCGAGCTTGAGCGCTTCGGCGAGATCGATGTGCTTGAGTTGTCCGCGCGCCACCGTGAAGCTGCCCTCGGTGTGCAGGTTGTTGATCAGCCGCGGCAGGCTGTCCGCATGGCTGGTGATCCGCAGTTTCGCATCGACATCGCCGACGAGCAGCGGTGCTCCTTCCAAGATGCCGACAAGTTTGTCGACGGCGACATGCCGCAGTTCCAGAGGCAAGGAAAGCCGCGCGCCGTCGCGCCAGCTGATCTCGCCCTGCCCCGAGAACTGGCCGTCGTACGCCAAGCCCTCCAGCTTCTTCATCGAAAATCCGCCATCGCCAAGTTCGCCCTTGACTTCCAGCGTCGTGAACTTGATCGGCGGCTGCAGCGGCGAAAGCCAGTTGCTCGCCGACAGCGTGAGCGACAAACCCGCCGGCGTCGGCACTGCGTCGACCCGGACCGGGCCGCTGCCCGCCAGTTGAATCTGGTCGATGCCCCTTGCCGGATCGATCCGGGCGACCCCGGAAAGCGGACCAAAGCTGTTGCCGCCCGCGCTGAACCACAGGTTTTCGATAGCCATCCGATCGACCGCTGCCTTGCCGCTGCCTGCCGACTTGAACCATCGCGACAGCCGGCCGACCCCGGCGGCGGAGACGGTCAGCCCCTGAACGGCGGCTTGCCGATAACGATGCTCGCCGAACAGGGAGCTCAATTCCGGCGACAGCCGTATGGTGTCGACCGTCGCGTACGGCGGCGTGCCGCCAATACTGACTTTCTCGAGAACGATCAGCGGCATCGGCAGAAAAGTGACCCGCAGGTTGCGAATCGATACCGGGTCGCCCAGAACCTGGGTCAAGGCTTCCTCAAAGCGCGGCCGGTACTCGTCGTAGGGATAGAACACCACGCGCAGGACGGCCAGAACGAGCGCGACCAGCGCTGCTATCAGCGCCAGGCGTCCCAGCCTGAGCTTGCGCTTCGGCCGCAAGCCCGGCGCGGTCGCGGGGGCGGCTTTCGGCACGAAGGGCTCAGGCGCCGGCGTATCGACGGCTCGCCCGTAGGCTTCTTCGTAGAGGGCTTCCTCGCGCACTTCCTGGCGGTGTTGACGCAGCTTCGTCAACCAACCGGAATGGCGAAAGGATTCGGATCGTGTATCGGCGGGCAGCGCTCCTGCACCGCCGGTCAATGGGAATTCGGCTACCGGCGCCGCCTCGACGCGATCGCTGGTCGGCCTTGCGTCCGCGATTTCGAAAGTCAGCCGCGGCGCACCGCCGGCATTGCCTGCTTCCTGCGTATCCTGCGTCTCGATGAGGCCCATGCGCTCAAGTTCGAGCACCGCGGCTTCCACCATTGCCGCATCGCCCGCCTTGTTCTTGAGTGCGGCCATATCGGCAAGTCCGTCGACGAGGATCAGCACCGTACGCAAATTGCGTTGGACCAGCCGCGTGCGCTCGCGCACGGCTGCTTCGCCGGCTGCTGTCTTGAAGTAAACCCTCTCGTCGCTCATTCGCGGCTCATTCGCTTGACGCCTGCCATCCAAGTGTCTAATATCCGCGGCTCTCCAGTTCCCCGATAGCTCAGTCGGTAGAGCGACGGACTGTTAATCCGCAGGTCCCTGGTTCGAGCCCAGGTCGGGGAGCCAGATCAAAAGGCCGATTCCACGGAATCGGCCTTTGTCTTTTGCTCGGCAAATCGCGGCCTGCTTCGCGATTCTACTATTTGCCGCGGATCAGGGCGCAGGCGCAGCGGCGCTCGCAGTGAAGTAGCCGGTTGGCCCGGGATGGCTTCCTAGTCGGCTGGATAGGGAGGTACCCGCTCCCAACCCGTCGGGCATTGCTGAACGTAAGGATAGTAGGCGCCCGCCGCACGGCAGAAGTACCACCACTCGCCCCCGGATGCCTGGGGCTGCACAACCACCACTGGTTCTGGCGCAACATAAACAGTCGGCGGTGGCGGGCGCGTCGCCCAATATAGCGCCGATCCAAACAGCAGGCCGGCGCCGAGCCCGATCCATGGTCCGCCACCATAGTGATAGTGATGACTGGGATACCTTGGCCCGGGACCTCGGTAATAGCCACGGTCGGCCCATGCGGAGGTCCCCGCCAGACTTCCCGCGGCAATGACCGCGGACAGCAACACTGCGCGCATGCGTTTCATCGTTCGCCCCTTTCCAACGTTGATCAGGCTTACCTGAGATTCCGATCTCAGGCTACACGGAAGGTCGAACGAAAGTTGTAAGGGGTTGTAAGTTTTTGTTTCGCGACGCAAAGGTTCCGAACGGTCGCCGACTGCGCGATTACTCGCGGGTCTTACGCGACTCGGGAGGGTGGTCGGGGTCATCGGCAATCGTCTTGCCTGGCGGCTCGGTGTCCCTGACGACGACCGCTTCGCCCTCGATCACTTGTCCCTGGCCGCCAGCCCAACCCTGCGTGCGCATGGTGCGCCTGAGCTCGCGGGTGCGCCACCAGAGATAGGCCCAGACGGCCATGCCGACGACGAGGATGATCGCAAGGACGACGACAGAGAACATGGCGCCGACGACGAGAAGTACTGCCCACATGACGAAGGCAAGCAGCTTTTGCAGCGGCCCTCCGCCCTGCGCGGGAGGCTGGTTATGAAGACTGTTCAAGTCTTGCCTGCACTTCCGCCTTGCTCATGCCGCGAAGGATGACGATCTTGGCGATCTGATCTTCCGTCGGTCGCGTCTTGCCCGTTTCCCAGTTGTAGATGGTCTGGCCGGAAACCCCGAGGATGCCGGCCAGCGTCGCGGCGGACAGATCGAGTCGCTGGCGAAGCTTCCGCAGGCTCTTGGCGCCGAAGCGAACCGCAACCTTTGGCGTGGCCGGCTTTTCCGCCGGGGTATGCTTGGCGAGCAGCTTCTCCAGTTTGGCGACGTTCTGTTCGAGTTGACCGATCTGGCGCTTGAGACTCGCGATGTCGGCGCGGTGGCGAGTCGAGGCCTTCTTCAGTCCTTGAGTTTCGAGGCGCGCTGCCTTGCGTGCCTGGCGGCCCAATTCGGCCTTGAGGATGCCTGCAAGATTATTCAACGGTATGTCCTTTGGTTATGCACTCGCTAAGCTTACCGGTTTCACAGGGATGCGGTGCACTTCCGCAATAATGCTTTGCGGGTACGGCCCGTGAACTAAAACGCTATTTCGACCCGTGCTCGACCCGCGCGGAATTCACCGAAATCGCGTAGCTCTTTGATTATTGGTGGGTGCTGACGGGCTCGAACCGCCGACATTCGCCGTGTAAAGGCGACGCTCTACCAACTGAGCTAAGCACCCACGCGTTCCGCACCAGCGGAAAGATGCTTAATGCTTGCCCAGTATATCAGTTGTGTCGGGCAGCCGATTCGTCCCGCCACATCAGCTTGCAGCGCAGCGATGTTTCCTATATAAAGCCGCTTTTCCGTCAACGGACCACAACGAGCATGGCCGACGATTTCCTGCACAAGCAATTCCCGCCTTACGTTGCGAAAAAAGGTGAGGAGTACATGAATGCAAAGCAGTTGAAGCATTTCCGCGAAATATTGGAATCGCTCAAGGGAGAGCTTGCCGACGATATCGAGCGGACCGTGCAGACCATGCAGGACGAGGCCACGGTATTCGCGGATCCCAACGATCGCGCCAGCCAGGAATCGGATATCGCGCTCGAACTGCGCAACCGCGATCGCGAGCGCAAGCTGATCAAGAAAGTCGACGAGTCGATCGCCCGCATCGACACGGGGGAATATGGCTATTGCGACAGCTGCGGCGTCGAGATCGGTCTGAAGCGTCTGGAAGCGCGTCCGACGGCAACCTTGTGCATCGACTGCAAGGAGCTCGAGGAGCGTCGCGAAAAACAGATGGCCAGATAATTTCCGTCGCTGTTCTGGCAACAAAAAGGACGCCGAGGCGTCCTTTTTTGTTGGGTGGGCGATAGCTTCTCCAATCAGGCAGCCGGCGCCTCGGCCTGACCTTCGGCGAGCAGCGCCTTCATGGACAAGCGGATGCGGCCCTTGTCGTCGGTTTCGATGACTTTGACCTTCACGATCTGGCCTTCCTTCAGGTAGTCGCCGACGGCGTTGACGCGCTCGTTGGCGATCTGGGAGATGTGCAGCAGGCCGTCCTTGCCCGGCAGCACCTGGATGATGGCGCCGAAATCGAGCAGACGCAGCACGGGGCCTTCGTACACCTTGCCGACTTCGACTTCGGCAGTGATGTCTTCGATGCGCTTCTTGGCCACCTGGGCCGCATCGGCATTCACCGAAGCGATGGTGACGGTGCCGTCGTCCTCGATGTCGATGACGCAGCCGGTTTCCTCGGTCAGCGCGCGGATGGTAGCGCCGCCCTTGCCGATGACGTCGCGGATTTTCTCCGGGTTGATCTTCAGCGTGATCATGCGCGGGGCGAAGCTCGACACTTCCTCGCGATGGCCGGTAACGGCGCCCTTCATGATGCCGAGGATGTGCATGCGGGCTTCCTTGGCCTGGGCCAGCGCCACCTGCATGATTTCCTTGGTGATGCCCTGGATCTTGATGTCCATCTGCAGCGCGGTGACGCCGTTGTCGGTGCCGGCGACCTTGAAGTCCATGTCGCCGAGATGATCCTCGTCGCCGAGGATGTCGGTCAGCACGGCAAAGCGGTTGCCTTCCTTGATCAGGCCCATGGCGATACCCGCCACATGCGCCTTCAGCGGCACGCCGGCATCCATCAGCGCCAGCGAACCGCCGCAGACGGAAGCCATCGACGACGAACCGTTGGACTCGGTGATCTCGGAGACGACGCGCATGGAATAGCCGAATTCCTCGGCGGACGGCAGCACCGCCAGCAACGCGCGCTTGGCCAGGCGACCGTGGCCGATCTCGCGGCGCTTGGGACTGCCGACACGGCCGGTTTCGCCAGTGGCGAAAGGCGGCATGTTGTAATGGAGCATGAAGCGGTCACGATACTCGCCCTGCAGCGCGTCGATGATCTGCTCGTCGCGGCCGGTACCCAGTGTCGCGACGACCAGGGCCTGTGTTTCGCCACGGGTGAAGAGCGCGGAGCCGTGCGTACGCGGCAGCACGCCGGTGCGGACGGCGATCGGACGGACGGTGCGCGTGTCGCGACCGTCGATGCGCGGCTCGCCATTGAGGATCTGGCTGCGGACGATCCTGGCTTCGAGTTCGAAGATCAGGTTGCCGACATCGGTGGCATCGGGCGCACCTTCGCCCGCGCAGATCGCCTCGATGGTCTTCTTCGATACCTCGCGGCACTTGGCGACGCGCGCCTGCTTGCTGGTGATGCGATACGCCTCGCGCAGTTCGGCTTCCGCCAGTCCCGCGACCTTGGCGATCAGCGCTTCGTCCTTGGCCGGCGCCTGCCACTGCCACTCGGGCTTGCCGGCGACTTCGACCAGTTCGTTGATGGCGTTGATGGCCGCCTGCATCTGGTCGTGGCCGAATACGACAGCGCCGAGCATGACTTCCTCCGACAGTTGTTGCGCTTCGGATTCGACCATCAGCACGGCGCTGGCGGTACCGGCAACGACGAGGTCAAGTTGCGTTTCCAGCAACTGCGACTTGGTCGGACACAGCACGTACTGGCCATTGATGTAGCCGACGCGCGCGGCGCCGATCGGGCCGTTGAACGGAATGCCGGAAATCGCCAGCGCGGCTGAGGCGCCGATCATCGCCGGAATGTCCGGATCGATCTCGGGATTGGACGACATCACATGGATGATGACCTGCACTTCGTTGTAGAAGCCGTCCGGGAACAGCGGGCGGATCGGGCGGTCGATCAGGCGGGAGGTCAAGGTCTCCTTTTCGGAGGGGCGGCCTTCACGCTTGAAGAAGCCGCCGGGAATGCGGCCGGCGGCGTAAACCTTCTCGACATAGTCGACGGTCAGCGGGAAGAAGTCCTGACCGGCCTTCGCTTCATCCTTGGCGACGACAGTGGCGAGGATGACGGTATCGTTCATGTTCACCAGGACGGCGCCGGTGGCCTGGCGAGCAATCTCGCCGGTTTCCATGGTGACCGTGTGGGCGCCGTAGGTGAAGCTCTTCTTGATCGGTGTCAGCACGAAATAATCCTTTCAGAAATGAAAAACCGGCGCGGCCCGATGGAACAGCGGGAACCGCGCCGGCGTATTCGATATGCCCGCAAGCGCTTCGAGGGCAGCCGGCATGACGACTTACTTGCGCAGGCCGAGGCGCTCGATCAGCGCACGATAGCTGTCGGCGTTGGTGCGCTTCAGGTAGTCCAGCAACTTGCGCCGCTGACTGACCATCTTCAACAGGCCGCGACGCGAGTGGTGATCCTTGACGTGCTCCTTGAAGTGCCCCGTCAGGTCGTTGATACGGGCGGTGAGCAGTGCAACCTGGACTTCGGGAGAGCCGGTGTCGCCCTGAGCACGCTGGAAATCGGAAACGATCTTTGCCTTGTCGGCGGTATTAATAGCCATGGTTCGTTCATCTCTCAAACGCTTGGTTGAAATTAGCTGCGGCCCCGGTTTGATAGAGCACAGCAGCCACGGGAAAAGAGGCTGGATTATATAGGTAAACAAACAAAGCCCGGCAGCCGCCGGGCTTTGTTTTGGCTGAAAAGAGCAGACTAGGCTTTACGGCGACGGAATGCTACCAGCCCAGCCAGACCAAGGCCCAATAGGGCCAGCGAACCAGGCTCGGGTACCTGTCCGCCACCTTGGCATCCCGGCAGAGTGGGATTGGCGCCGCAACCTTGCGGCAAGGGTTGTCCTGCCAG
>JAGVUA010000083.1 GCA_019136545.1 Betaproteobacteria bacterium | reverse complement strand
CGGCGAGAGCGCCGCGGTCGCGCTCGAACTCGCCCACAATCCCTTCTACCGCCAGTTCCCCGACCGCCTCGACACCACCAGCGTGGCCAGCCTGCCCGACATGGCCGGTTCCGGTACACAGAACAACGTACTTCATAAAACGTCCGTCCAGATCGCCAAAGTCAGCCGGACGCCGGCAAATGGGACGTGGGAACTAGCGGCGTAACGGTCGTCCAAGCTTCAAGCGACCAGGTCAACGCTTTTCTCCAACCAAGAACGCAATTATGACTATGACCTAGTTGTTTCGCATATGCGATCTGGGTATAGTGCTTTGCATCATCAGACCTGCGGCCACGCGGGCGATCCTTCCCCCAAGAAGTTTCCATTCCCGGCCCCTGCGGGCCGGCGAGATGGCTTGGCTTGGAGAACAGAAGAATGAATCGAGTGACAGAAAGTGGACAAACAATAGTTAGTCGTGGCGGGAGGCCACCGAATTGGAAGTGAAAGAGTGTGGCATGAGAAATGACGATGGAAATCATGGTCTGTCCCTGAATATTTGTATTCTGAATATTGCCTTTTTTGTCGGGGAAAGCAGGCTATGAAAGCGGCAACTCTGTCAAGATTGACTATTGCTTTTGCAATGGTGGGGATAGCTAGTTACGTACTTGTCTACGGAGGATTTGTCGATGGAGAAAGCGAGTACATAGCCAAGCATGTACTCATGGTTTCGTTCGGGGCTGTACCCGTATTGTTGTGGTTAAAGGCGGTATCAAGCTCATTTTTCCTACAGGGGTTATGCGGCAGTTCGCTTCTGAATTTGGAAACGCTCTTTATGATTTTCTATCCGGTTCTAACAAAAGAGGCACGCGTCGCTTGGAAAGACAAAATTGAGGCCAAGAAACTTCTGAACCAGAACAACTCAAATTCGGGGTAAGTCATGCCTCAAGTCGATGTAGGTGGTGGGCTCCATTTCCAGGTCGGCGATTCAACCTACCAGATCGCCCTGGCCTTCGTCATCGCCGCTAACTGGCAGTAGGGGCGCCGGGGCGAAGGCCTTGGGAAACGCTAACGCCGCTCGCGGGTGACGAATGCGTAGTCCCAGGCCACGCGGTTATCGGGGGACCGGCGGCTATCGCGCGCGGTTTCGCGCCATAGGCTGCGATCCCAGTCGGGAAAGTGGGCGTCGCCTTCGAAGTCGGCGTCGATTTCGGTGAACTGCAAGCGGTCGGCGATGGCCAGGGCCTGCGCGTAGGTTTCGGCGCCGCCGATGACGAAGACTTCGTCGTTGTCGGCCAAGCCGGCGGCGGCGATCGCCGCCGGCAGCGAAGGGACAACGGTGGCGCCGGGTGCGAGGTAGTCGGCGTTGCGCGTGATGACGATGTTAAGGCGGTTCGGCAGCGGCCGGAATTTTGGCGGCAGCGATTCCCAGGTCTTGCGGCCCATGATCACGGCCTGGCCGGTGGTCAACTGCTTGAAGTGTTTCAAGTCCTCAGGCAAGTGCCAAGGCAGGGCGTTCCCCTTGCCGATGACGCCGTTGCGGGCGATGGCGGCGATCAAAGTCAGTCGTGGCGGCACGCCGGCTGCGTCTCGTCAGTGCCCGGCGGGGCGGCTGATCAGCTTGTCGTAGAGCGCGGCGTACTGGCTGGCCGGGTTGGTCCAGCCCAGGTCGCGGTTCATGCCGTCGGCCTGCAGCCGGCGCCAGGTCTTGGGATCATGCCAGGCGGCGACAGCGCGGCGCAGCGCGGCGAGCAGGGCCGCGGCGGTCGGTTCGCGGAAGACGAAGCCGTTGACGCCGTCGATCACGGTGTCGGCGAGGCCGCCGGTGGCGCGCACCACCGGCGGGGTGCCGTAGCGCAGGCTGTACATCTGGTTGAGGCCGCAGGGCTCGAAGCGCGAGGGCATGAGGAAGATGTCGGCGCCGGCCTCGATGCGGTGCGCCAACCCTTCGTCGAAGCCGACGAAGGCGGCGAACTGGCCGGGACGCGCGACGGCCAGTTCCCGGAACGTTTCCTCGAGGCCGCGTTCGCCGCTGCCCAGCACCACGAGTTGCGCCGGCAGATCGGCGATCTGCTGCTGGAGTTCGGCGATCAGGTCGAGCCCCTTCTGATGAGTCAGGCGGCTGACCACGCCGAGCAGCGGCAGGTCGTCGCGCACGGCCAGGCCCATTTCCTCCTGCAACTGCGCCTTGTTGCGGCGCTTGGCGTCGAGATGGCGGACGTCGTAGCCGAACGAAAGATGGCGGTCGCGCGCGGGATCCCAGGCGACGGTGTCGATGCCGTTGATGATGCCGCTGAGCTGGGCGGCGCGGGCGCGCAACAGGCCGGCCAGACCCATGCCTTCCTCGTCGGTCTGGATCTCGGCGGCGTAGGTGGGGCTGACCGTGGTGATGGCGTCGGCATAGTGCAGGCCGCCCTTGAGGAAGGACAGGTGGCCGTGGAACTCGACACCGTGCATGGTCCAGGCCGACTCGGGCAGGCCGATCTCGCGCAAGGCATGGTGGCCGAACAAGCCCTGGAAGGCGAGGTTATGCACGGTGATCAGCGCGCGCGCGTGGCTGCCCGGCAGCAGCTTGAGGTAGGCGGGGGCAAGGCCCGTCTGCCAGTCGTTGCAATGAACGACGTTGGGCTGCCACGGCAGGTGATTGTCGGCCGAGCCGAGCCAGGCGGCGACGCGCGACAGCAGGCCGAAGCGCAGGTGGTTGTCGAGCCAGTCGTGGCCCTCCGGGCCGAGGTAGGGGTTGCCCGGCCGGTCGAAGTAAATGAGGCTGTCGAGCAGCAGCAGCGGCGTGCCGTCCGGCGCCACCGCCGCGCGCAGGGCCGAGCCGGCGAAGTGGGCGCCGAAGTTGCCGAGGCTGGCGACGACCGGCGTTTCGTCCTCGGGGAAGGCTCGGCGCAGCGCCGGGTAATAGGGCACCAGCACGCGCACGTCGATGCCGGCGGCGCGCAGGACCGGCGGCAGCGCGGCGGCCACGTCGCCGAGCCCGCCGGTCTTCATCCAGGGCGCGATCTCCGAAGTGGCGAAGAGAATTTTCACGATCGGCGGCAGTAGGCGATGAGCCCGGCGGTGGAACTGTCCAGTCCGTCGGGCTTGGCGCGGCCTTCGATGATGGGCAGCAGGCGGTTGGCGAGTTGCTTGCCGTATTCGACGCCCCACTGGTCGTAGGCATTCAGATTCCAGATGGCGCCGAGCGCGAACGTCTTGTGCTCGTAGAGGGCGATCAACTGGCCAAGGCCGTGCGGGTCCAGGCGCGGCAGCAACAGCGTGGTGGAAGGCTGATTGCCGGGAAAAACCTTGTAGGGCAGCAGACGGCCGATGACCGCCTCGGGCACGTGCGCCGCCGCCATTTCGGCGCGCGCCTCGTCGGCCGTCTTGCCGCGCATCAGCGCCTCGGCTTGCGCGAAGCAGTTGGCCAGCAGCTTGTCGTGATGGCCGGGCAGCGGGAAGTCGGCCTCGCGGCAGGCGATGAAATCACAGGGGATCAGCCGGCCGCCCTGATGGATCAACTGGTAAAAGGCATGCTGGCCGTTGGTGCCGGGTTCGCCCCAGAGTACTGGTGCGGTAGCGCAGCCCGCATCCTGGCCGTCGCGGCCGGTGCGCTTGCCGTTCGATTCCATTTCCAGTTGCTGCAGGTAGCGCGGCAGCAGCTCCAGCGACTGGCTGTAGGGCAGGCAGGCGCGGGTTTCGGCGCCGAGGAAATCGACGTTCCAGACGTCGAGCGCCGCCAGCAGGAAAGGCAGGTTTTGCTCGGCCGGCGCGTCGAAGAAATGCGCGTCCATGGCGGCGGCGCCGGCCAGGAAGCGCTGGAAGTTGTCGAAGCCGATGGCCAGCGCCAGCGGCAGACCGATGGCCGACCAGACCGAGAAGCGGCCGCCGACCCAGTCCCAGAAGGCGAAGGCATTGTCCGGGTCGATGCCGAACCGGGTGACTTCGCCAAGATTGGTCGATACCGCGACGAAATGCCGGCGCACCGCCGGTTCGCCGAGCGCCTCGACCAGCCAGCGGCGCGCCGAGACGGCGTTCTGCATGGTTTCCTGCGTGGTGAAAGTCTTGCTGGCGATCACGAACAGCGTGGTGCGAGGACTGACTTTCGCCAGCGTGGTGGCGAGATGGGCGCCGTCGAGGTTGGAGACGTAGTGGAGGTTGACGCGCGGCTGGCGGTGCGCTGCCAGCGCCTGCGTCGCCATCTTGGGACCGAGGTCGGAACCGCCGATGCCGATGTTGACGATGTCGAGAATCTGCTCGCCGGTGGCGCCGCGCCAGTCGCCGCCGTGGATGTCGTGGCAGAAGCGGCGCATTTGCTCCAGCACGGCGCGCACGTCGGGCATGACGTCGAGGCCGTTGTGCAGGATCGGCCGCGTGCCCTGGTGGCGCAGCGCGTGGTGCAGCACGGCGCGGCCCTCGGTGTGGTTGATGGCTTCGCCGGCGCGCATGCGCCCGATCCAGCCGGGCAGGTCGGCCGCCCACCACAGGCCGTGCAGGGAGTGCAGCGCCGCCGCCGTCAGCCGCTGCTTGGAAAAATCCAGCAGCATGCCGCACTGCTCGACCGAAAACCGGGCAAAGCGTTGGGGGTCGGCGGCGAACAGTTCGCGCAGGTGCGCGCCGCGCATGCCTTCGGCATGGGCGGCCAAGGTCTGCCAGGTGTTGGAAGCAGTCGCCGAGCCGTTCATAGCCACACCATCATGCCCATCTCGAAGGGGTGCGTCAGCAATTCGTGGAAAGGATAGAGACGCAGCCGGTAGTCGATCTTGCCGCATACCTCCGGCGTCAGCTCGAGCGCGAAACAGCTTTCGCCCTCGTGCGTGCCCTGGAACGCCAGGCGGAACGCGCGCGGCGGCCGCGATTGGGCGTTGGCATTGGGCCGGCTGAACAGCAGCTCGACGGCGACGTCGGTCGGCGCCAGGCCGTCCAAGTGCGCCGAGACTTCGAAGCGCACGCTGCCGCCGAACGGAATGCGGCGCGGCGTCTCGTCCACGCGGCGCAGTTTCACCTGCGGCCAGGCGTGGCGGACGCGCGCCTTCCACGCCGCAAGGGCGCGGGCGTTGGCGAAGCCGTCGCCGCTGAAGTGGCGCCACTGCTTGGCCGCGGGCTGGTAGAACCTGTGCACATACTCGCCGAGCATGCGCGCCGAATTGAAGCGGGGCGTGATGCTGGCGATGGAGCGCTTCGACATGGCCACCCAGCCCGGCGAGTAGCCCATCGGTCCGCGGCTGTAGTACAGCGGCACCACCTTGTCCTGCAGCAGTTCGTAGAACGTGCGCGCTTCCTCGTAGTCGCGCCGGCCCTCGTCCACGCCCTTGTCGTAGGCGCTGGAGGTGGGCTTGATCGACCAGCCGTTCTCCCGGCCGGGTGCGCTCTCGAAGCCTTCGCTCCACCAGCCGTCGAGCACCGAGAGATTGAGGACGCCGTTGAGCGCCGCCTTCATGCCCGAGGTGCCCGAGGCCTCCAGGGGATAAACGGGATTGTTGAGCCAGACGTCGACGCCCGAGACCAGCCGGCGCGCCAGACGCAGGTCGTAGCCCTCGACCAGCAGGATGTGGCCCATGAACTCCGGCATGGCGGCGACTTCGGCAATGCGCCGGATCAGCGCCTGGCCCGGTTCGTCGGCCGGGTGCGCCTTGCCGGCGAAGATGAACACCACCGGGCGCTGCGGATCGCTGACGATCTGCTTGAGCCACGACAGGTTCTGGAACAGCAGCGTGGCGCGCTTGTAGGTGGCGAAGCGGCGCGCGAAGCCGATGGTCAGCACGTTGGGGTTTTCCGGCTCCGCCAGTCGCATCAGGCGATCGACGTGGGCCTCGGAACCGTGGCTGCGCATGTGCTGCTGGCTGATGCGGTGGCGCACCAGGTGCAGCATCTGCGCCTTCATCGACTGGCGCACGCTCCAGTACATGTGGTCCGGGATGTCGTAGATGCCCTGCCACACCTGGGTATCGGTCAGCCGCTGCGACCAGCCGGGACCGAGGATGCGGTCGAAAGTCTCGTGCCACATGTCGGAGAGGAAGGTCGACACATGCACGCCGTTGGTGACGTGGCCGATCGGGTTTTCGGCCGGATCGATCTGCGGCCACAGTTCGGCGCAGATCTGGGACGACACCTGGCCGTGCACGCGCGAGACGCCGTTCTGGTGGCGCGAGCCGCGGATGGCCAGCGCCGTCATGTTGAAGTCGCTGCGTCCGGGCGTCTGGCCCAGCGCCATCAGGGCATTGATGTCGCAGCCCATGTCGCTGCAGCAGCCCTCGAAATAATGGCGGATCATGTCCTCGGCGAAGTGGTCGTGGCCGGCCGGCACGGCGGTGTGGGTGGTGAACACCGTGTTGGCGGCAACGGCTTCCAGCGCGCTGGCCATGTCCATGCCGCCTTCGACCAGTTGGCGCATGCGCTCGAGGATCAGGAAGGCGGCGTGGCCTTCGTTGATGTGCCAGACCGTCGGCCGCAGGCCGATCGCCGTCAGCGCCTTGACGCCGGCCATGCCGAGCACGATTTCCTGCTCGATGCGGGTGGTGCGGTCGCCGCCGTAGAGCTGGTGGGCGATGTCGCGGTCGTGCGGCGAGTTTTCCTCGAGATCGGTGTCGAGCAGGTACAACGCGATGCGGCCGACCACCGCCTTCCACACTTTCACCTTCACCTCGCGGCCGGGCAGTTTGACCGACACTTTCAGGTCGCTGCCGTCGTCGTGCTGGACCGGCGTGATGGGCAGGTCGTCGAAATCGGTGTCGTGATGGGTGGCGTGCTGGCGGCCGTCGGCATCGATGGTCTGCAGGAAGTAGCCTTGACGGTAGAGCAGGCCGACCCCGACGAAAGGCAGGCTCAGGTCCGAAGCGGTCTTGCAATGGTCGCCGGCCAGGATGCCGAGTCCGCCGGAATAGATCGGCAGGCTTTCATGAAAGCCGAATTCGGCGCAGAAGTAGGCGATCAGATCGCCGTCGTCCATGCGCGGCGCATGCTCGCGGGCCGGTGCAGTCAGGTAGCTGTCGTAGGCCGACAGCACGCGCGCCATGGCGCCGAGGAAAACCGGGTCGGTGGCGGCTTCGTCGAGACGATGCTGGTCGACGCGCTTGAGAAACGCCTTCGGCCCGTGGCCGACGGCGCCCCAGAGCTTGCTGCCGAGCCGCGCGAACAGCGTGCGCGTCGGCCGGTCCCAGCTGTACCAGAGGTTGTTGGCGACTTCTTCGAGCCGGGCGAGACGCTCCGGCAGTTGGGGATTGACTTCGAGCTGGAAGCGGGTGCCGGCCATCGTGGTTCTCTTTTCCTTGTGCGTGCCGGGATTCTACGCCGGCCGCGCGCGGGCTTCGATCGTGAACGTCAGGCTGCGCGGCGCGCCGTCGAGGGGCCAGTGGCAGGTCAGTTCGACGGCCTGCATGATCTTCTCGAAGCCTGCCTCCGATTGCGAAACGGTGCGGTGCGCCTGCGCCGTCAGCGCGATGGCGGCGTCGAATTCGACGACCAGGCTGCCGCCGAGCACGCCGTCGTCGAGCGTCAGGCGCCGCGCTGCCGGCAGTTCCAGTCGGTCGCCGAAGCCGCAGGGAATGTCGCCGTTCTCGAGGATGTGGCGGCCGAGATAGCCGTCGCAGCTCGGCATGGCGATGTTGAGGCGAATCTCCAGGCGGCCGCTGGCGCCGTCGCTGTCGTAGCGCGCCGTCAGCCGGTTGCCGTTCATGACGAAGGACTTGGCCAGGCGGCCGCCGTCGAGCGGCGCGGCGAAGGCGGCGGGGCCGGTTTCGGCATAGTCGCGCACCGGCCTCGGCGCGCCGTCGGCCGGGTGCCAGCAATCGATGAACATGCCGCGCGGACGGCTGTCCGGCTCGGCGTCGGCCGGTGCGATCGCGTGGCGGAAGGCGATGCGGTCGTGGGCCGAGGCGATGCCGCCCTGCTGGGCCTGCTGACCGTGCGCCGCGTGCAGCTTGTCGTGGTAGACCTCGTCGTGGCGGCGCAGCGTGTCGCCGAAGTTGTGCGCCAGCGCATGGCTGGACAGTTCGACCAGCGCCGCGTCGCCGTCGGCGCGCACCACGGCCAGCAGGCCGTCGCCGCGCAGGAACAGCTCGTCGTGGCCGTCGCAGTCGAGATCGCATCGCGCCAAAGTCAGTGGCGGCGACACGCCGTCGAGCGCCGCCTCCAGCGCCAGCAGGTTGTTCCAGACGGCGCGGCGCAGGTGCGGCAGGTAGAGGCCGCCGAACAGGCCGTGCCAGTAGGCATCGTTGGCCTGGGCGCGGTGCAGTTGCGCCTGCATGGCCGGCGTGCGCCGGTCCGCCGGCAGCGCCGCCAGGCGCGCCGAGACGTCGAGCATGCGCTTGTGCATCCAGTTCGATTCCGGGAAGCGCATGAAGAAGTTGCGCCACATGCCGCCGCGCAGGAAGGCCTTGCGGTCCTCGAAGCGGCCGGCGTGCTTCTCCTGCTCGACCAGCGCATGGTAGGTGCGCGCCGCCCGCGCCGGCAGCGTCCATTCGTTCATCTCGATGTAGGAGGTGGTCGGCAGATAGACGATGCCGCGCGTCATCTGGCGCGCGTGGAAGTCGGCGTAGGTTGTCGTCTCGATCAGCGGCGAAGCCAGCACGCCCTCGATGAAGCGCGTCAGCCAGCCCTGCTCGTAGACCCAGTGGTAGGTCTCGGGCCAGATGCCGAACTTCTCGATGTCGTCGAAATAGACGGCGGCGCGATGGCCTTCGCGCGCCAGGTGCTCCAGCCAGGCCACGGCGCCTTCCGCCGGCGAGAAGGGCAGCCGGTAGCGCGCCTGTTCCGAGATCGGGAACAGGTCGAGCCTGCGGCCATCCTCCTCGGTGGTGAAATGGCCGTCGAGCCGCCCCGCCGGCTCGCCGGCGCAGAGGAAGTGATAGTCGTCCACCGCCACGTATTCGATGCCGGTATCGGCCAGCGAAGGCACGACGGCCGATTCCCAGACGCGCTCGGTGAGCCAGGCGCCCTTGGGCCGCTGGCCGAACAGGCGCTCGATCTTGTCGGAAAGCGCGTCGATCTGGCTGACGCGGTCGCGATGCGGGATCGAGGCGAGCACCGGCTCGCAATCGCCGGAGCCGAACCATTCGACCTGACCGCGCCGGGTCATCGACGCCAGCCGCGCCATGTCCTCGGGATAGCGCGCCATCAGCCAGTCGAGCAGCCAGCCGGAGAAATGCACGGCGAAGCGGAACGCCGGATAGCGCTCGGCCGTTTGCAGAAACATGCGGTAGCAGCGGACGTGCGCTTCCTCCATGACCGCGTCGAAATTGCCGACCGGCTGGTGGGCATGCACGCCGAAGAGCAGGGAAATGGGTTGGGTCATGGCGGGTCCGTTAGAGCGGAGGTTCCTGGGCGCGGCGCATGGTGCCGCCTTCGGCGTCCTGGCTACCGCGCGAGATGGGCAGATGGAGTTGCGAGGGCGGCGGCAGCTTGAGCAGGTGATAGAGGTTGATCAGGTTGCGACGGTAGAGCTTGTCGAAGCTGGTCACCGCCTGGCTGGGGTTGTAGTCGCCGAACCACCAGAACCAGTCGGAGCTTTCGCAGATGGCCAACTGGCGCTCCGCCGCGGCTGACTCTGGCGGCGTCAGGCGGCCGCTCGACTGTACGAGATCGTAGCTCTGCTTGGCGGCGCAGAGCAGGTCCCAGGCCTGGTTCTTCTCCTGGTCGCCGATCCAGGTGGACAGCGTGCCATAGACCCAACTGCCGGCCACCAGGCCGGGCAGGCTGGATGGCGGCGGCGCCGCGTCCTCGCCACGCCGGGAGAGGATCTCCGCGTAGGTGGTGGTGCGGATGCGCGGATGGTCCTCGAGCAGGCCGTACAGGTCGTCGAAGAAGAAATAGCCGTTGTAAGGATAGTGCTCCCAGGCATTCTCGCCATCGAGGATGACGCTGACGATCGGCGCTTCGCCCGGCGGACGCTCGGCAAGAATGGTTTCGAGCTGATGGACGAAATGCTGGGCGGCATCGCGGCCGTGCCACTTGGCGTACTCGAAGCCGATCAGGTCGGACAAGCGCTCGTCGCGAAAGAACAGCGTAATGCCGGGCGCTTCCGGCAGATGCCAGGGCCGGTAGGCGGCGCGCGGGTCGCCGGCGATGCCGTCGCGCAGGCGCAGGCTGTTGCGCAGCACGCCCTGGCCGCTGGCGAGCCAATCGCAGCCCTGCGCCGCCAGATGCTGGACGACGCCGGTGGATATCGCGCCCTCGGCCGGCCACATGCCCCGCGGCGCCGTGCCGAAGCGCGCTGCATGGGAATGCTTGGCCGCCTCGATTTGCGCCACCAGCCGCTGGCGGCCGCCGGGGTAGCCCGCGGCCAGCGGCAGCGCCGCTTCCGGCAGGCTCTGCCGGGCGGCGCCGAAGTCGAGCAGCAGCGGCGCCAGCGGATGAGTGGCGGGCGTGGCGGAAAGCTCGATCTGGCCGCGCTCCTGCAGCGCGCGGTAGCGCGGCACGAGGCCGCGCAGGGCGTTGCCGATCAGTTCGAGCAGGGCCAGACGCTCGCCGTGGCCGTAGCGCTCTCCCTTGCTCATCAACTCGGCGATCAGGCGGTGGCGGCGGCGCTCGGTTTCGCCGGTCCAGGCCAGGTGATACCAGGTGACCAGATCGCCAAAATAATCGCCCGACAGGTAGGCCAGCGCGTTTTCGCCTTCGCGCGCCAGGCTGTTGTACAGGTCGTGCAGCCGCTGGTAGCGCGGGAACGGCGACAGCATGGTGGTGTGGTTGCTGCGAAAGCAAGTGTCCAGCAGCAGGCGGCGGTCCGAGGGGGAGATATGGCTCAAGTCGGGCGCCGCCAGCAGCCGCAGCAGCGGATCGCGAAAGACGCCCGACTCGACCTGGCCGCAGTAATCCTCGATCTGGTCGAGCAGCACCGGCACGAAGTTCACCACCGCGCGGATGCCCGGATGCCGCTCCAGGTGGGCGGCCATGTCGGCGTAATCCTTGATCGCGTGCAGGTACACCCACGGCAGCACGTGTTCGCCGCTGGCATGGTCGCGGTAATCCGGCTGGTGCATGTGCCAGAGCAGGACCAGATCGAGGCGCTTGTCGGTCACGTCGGCGGTCCTAGCGGATTTGGTGGAAGTGCTGGCCGAGCATGTCCGGCGTGACCAGCGTCACGCCCTTGGCCGTGACATGAAAGCGCTTGGCGTCCTGCGCCGGGTCGAAGCCGATCTGCATGCCGGCCGGGATGCGGCATTGCTTGTCGACCACCACGCGGCGCAGCCGGACGTCCTCGCCGATGTCGACCTTGGGCAGGATGACCGAGTCCTCGACCACGGCGTGGCTATGCACGTGGACGCTCGAGAACAGCAGCGAGCGCCGGATGGTGGCGCCGCTGATGACGTTGCCGCCCGAGACCAGCGAGTCGACCGCCATGCCGCGCCGGTCGTCGTCGTCGAAGACGAACTTGGCCGGCGGCAGTTGTTCCTGGTGCGTCCAGATCGGCCAGTCGGCGTCGTACATGTTGAGCTCGGGCGTGACCTTGGTCAGCTCGATGTTGGCTTCCCAATAGGCGTCGACCGTGCCGACGTCGCGCCAGTAGGGCACGCCGCTGGCGGTCATGCCGACGCAGCTGTCGGCGAAGTTGTGGGCGCAGCAGCGATAGCGGGACACGCAATGCGGAATGATGTCCTTGCCGAAGTCGTGGGAGGAATGCGGGTCGTCGGCGTCGCGGATCAGCTGCTCGTAGAGGAACTCGGCGTTGAAGATGTAGATGCCCATGCTGGCCAGGGCGCGGTCCGGTCGACCGGGCATGGCCGGCGGCTCCTTCGGCTTTTCCAGGAAGCGGGTGATGCGGTGCTGGTCGTCGACCCCCATGACGCCGAAGGCCGAGGCTTCGCCGATCGGCACGTCCATGCAGGCGACCGACAGGTCGGCCTGCGCCTGGGCATGCTGGGCCAGCATGCGGCCGTAGTCCATCTTGTAGATATGGTCGCCGGAGAGAATCAGGATGTAGCGGGCGCCGGTGCGGCGGATCAGATCCAGGTTCTGGAACACGGCGTCGGCCGTGCCCTGGTACCAATCCTCGGTGATCTGCTGCTGCGCCGGCATCAGGTCGATGAATTCGTCGAAGCGCCCGTCGAGGAAGCTCCAGCCGCGCTGCAGATGCGTGATCAGGCTTTGCGCCTTGTACTGGGTGGCGACGCCGATGCGCCGGATGCCGGAATTGACGCAGTTCGACAGCGTGAAATCGAGAATGCGGAACTTGCCGCCGAACGGCACCGCCGGCTTGGTGCGCCAGTCGGTGAGCTGCATCAGACGACTGCCGCGGCCGCCGGCAAGCACCATGGCGAACGTGCTGCGCGTCAGATGGCTGACGAAACGGCCATGGGACGCATGGGGATCGTTCAATGTCAGTTCGTGCTGCATGGGGTATTCTCCTGTCGAATCTCTCATTATGACCAATGACAGCGGAAATGCCCGTCAAAACATTCGAGGCGCTCATTGAGGCGCGGGAGCACGATCCATTCCGGCTGCTCGGCCTCCATGCCGACGGCGGTGGCTGGCGCCTGACGGTCTTCCGTCCGCGCGCCGCCTCGGTCGCGGTGGCTACCGCGACCGGCTGGCAGCCGCTGCGGCGCATCGCCGGCACCGATGTCTTCCAGCTGCACTCGGCGCAGCCGCTGCCGTCGCCCTGCCGGCTGAAGGCGACCGAGGACGGCGTCGAACAGGTTTTTTTCGATCCTTACAGCTTTCCGCCCGGCGATGCCAGCCACGACGCCTACCTGTTCAACCAAGGCACCAATTTCCAGGCCTACCGGCTGCTGGGCGCGCTGCCGGAAACGCGGAGGGATGTCGCCGGGGTCTGCTTTCGCGTCTGGGCGCCCAATGCCGAGCGCGTTTCGGTCGTCGGCGACTTCAATTGCTGGGACGGCCGCGCGCATCCGATGTGCTCGCTGGGCGCTTCGGGCGCCTGGGAACTGTTCATTCCCGGCCTGCCGGCCGGCACGCTCTACAAGTTCGAGATTCGCAACCGGCATACCGGCGCGGTGGCGGTCAAGGCCGACCCCTACGCGCGCGAATTCGAAAAGCGGCCGGCCACGGCGGCGCGCGTGGCGGCCACCGCCGCCTATCCGTGGCAGGACGGCGAGTGGCTGGCGCGCCGCGGGCGGGCCGACTGGCTGCATGCGCCGATGTCGATCTACGAAATGCACGTCGGTTCCTGGATGCGCCATCCCGACAACCGCTTCTACAGCTATCGCGAGCTTGCCGACCGGTTGCCGGCCTATCTCGTCGACCTGGGCTACACGCATGTCGAGTTCCTGCCGCTGATGGAGCATCCGCTTGACGAATCCTGGGGTTACCAGTGCACCGGTTTCTTCGCGCCGACGTCGCGTTTCGGCACGCCCGACGATCTCAAGGCGCTGATCGACGCGCTGCACGGGGCGAACATCGGCGTGCTGCTCGACTGGGTGCCGGGGCATTTCCCGGCCGACGCCTGGGCGCTGGCGCATTTCGACGGCAGCGCGCTCTACGAGCACGAAGACCCGCGCCTGGGCAAGCACCAGGACTGGGGGACCCACATTTTCAACTACGGCCGCAACGAGGTGCGCTCCTTCCTGCTTTCGTCGGCTCACTGGTGGTTGTCGGAATTCCACATCGACGGCCTGCGCGTCGATGCCGTCGCCTCCATGCTCTACCTCGACTATTCGCGCAAGGCCGGCGAATGGCTGCCGAACCGCCATGGCGGGCGCGAGAATCTCGAGGCCATCGAATTCCTGCGCGCGCTCAACGAGATGGTGCATCGCGATTTCCCTGGCGCCTTGACCATCGCCGAGGAATCCACCGCCTGGCCGATGGTGTCGCGCCCCGTCTACCTCGGCGGACTGGGCTTTTCGATGAAGTGGAACATGGGTTGGATGAACGATACGCTCGACTACTTTTCCCGCGATCCCATCCATCGCCGCTTCCACCACGACAAGCTGACTTTCGGCCAGCTCTACGCCTATTCGGAAAACTTCGTGCTGCCGCTGTCGCACGACGAAGTGGTGCACGGCAAGGGTTCGCTGCTGGGCAAGATGCCGGGCGACGACTGGCAGCGTTTCGCCAACCTGCGCGCGCTGCTGACCTGCCAGACGGCCATGCCCGGCAAGAAGCTGCTGTTCATGGGCGGCGAGCTGGCGCAGGACCACGAATGGCGCGATCGCGAGGAGCTGCCCTGGGGCCTGCTGCAATGGCCGTCGCACCAGGGCATGCAGCGGCTGGTGCGGGATCTCAACCGGCTGTACCGCGACCGGCCCGCGCTGCACGACCAGGATTTCTCGGCAGAAGGTTTCTCGTGGATCGACTGCCACGATGCCGATCAGTCGGTGATCAGCTGGCTGCGCCGGGCGCGCGACGGCCGCTTCGTCGTCGTCATCCTCAACCTGACGCCGGTGCCGCGCCAGGGCTATCGCATCGGCGTGCCGACGCCGGGCGAGTACCGGGAGTTGTTCAATAGCGATTCGCGCCACTATGGCGGCGGCGATCTGGGCAACGACGGGCGCTTGTTTGCCGGCGATCCGGGCTGGATGGACCGGCCGGCCTCGCTGCGGCTGACGCTGCCGCCGCTGGCCGGGCTGATCCTGGCGCCGGCCGACGCCGGCTGAAGCGGCCTGTGCCGCCGTTCAGGCTCTGGACGACGCCAGGCAGGCCGCGCCGCGCAGGCCCGGCGATGGGTCGGTGACCACTGCCACCGGCATGCGGCGCGCGAGCGCGGCATGTTCGGCTTTGGCGTTGAAGGCCGCCAGGAAAGGGCTGGCAGGCAGGAGCGGCAGGAGTTTGGCGGCGATGCCGCCGGCCAGATAGACGCCGCCGCGCGCCAGCACGGCCATTGCCATGTCGCCGGCGAAAGCGCCGTAGGCGGAGAGGAATAGATCCAGCGCATCGAGCGCCGTCGGGTCGGCATCGACCATGGCTTTGCGCGCGATTTCGGCCGGATCGAGCGCTTCGCCGGCGAGCAGCCGGTAAATCGCCGTCAATCCCGGTCCCGAGACGACCCGCTCGGCGGTAACGCGGCCGTGCTCGGCGCGCAGCGCCTGCAGGAGGCGGTCCTGGGCGGCGTCGAGCGGCGCGAAGCCGACATGGCCGCCTTCGCCGGGCAGCACGCGCCAGCCGCCGTCTTCGTGTACCAGCACGGCCATGCCCAGGCCGGTGCCAGCGCCGATGACCAGCTTGGGCGCCTGGGCGAGCGGCTCGCCGTCCTGGAGCGGCACGATGGTTTCGGCCGGCGCGACGGCGACGCCCAGCGCGGCGGCGGCGAAATCGTTGACGAGCCGCATGCGGCCGATGCCGAAGCGGCGTTCCAGTTCGGCGGCGTCGAAGGTCCAGGGGAAGTTGGTGAGCCGGGCCGAGCGGCCGCCGTCGTCGATCGGCCCGGCGACGGCGAGGCAACCGGCCGATATCGTGGCGCCGGTATGGGCGAGATAGGCCGCCAGCGCCGATTCGAAATCGCGAAAGTCAGCCGTGGCGGCACGCCACTCTTCGATGGGTTCGGTGGTTCCTGGCGCGGCCAGCGCCAGCCGCGCGTTGGTGCCGCCGATGTCGGCAATCAGCAGCATGGCTAGACCGCGACGGGCGCCGCGATGTGCGGGTGCGGATCGTAGCCTTCCAGCGCGAAGTCGTCGAACCTGAACGCGAAGATGTCTTTCACGTCGGGATTGATGCGCAGGGTCGGCAGCGGCCGCGGTGCGCGCGCGAGTTGCAGGCGCGCCTGGTCGAGGTGATTCGAATACAGGTGCGCGTCGCCGAAGGTATGCACGAACTCGCCCGGCCGGTAGCCGCAGACCTGCGCCACCATCATGGTCAGCAGCGCGTAGGAGGCGATGTTGAACGGCACGCCGAGGAAGATATCGGCGCTGCGCTGGTAGAGCTGGCAACTGAGCCTGCCGTCGGCGACGTAGAACTGGAACAGCGCGTGGCAGGGCGGCAGCTTCATCTTCGGCACGTCGCCCGGATTCCAGGCCGAGACGATGTGGCGGCGCGAGTCGGGATTCTTCTTAAGACCTTCGATGAGTTCGGCGATCTGGTCGACTTCCTTGCCGTCCTGCGCGGGCCAGTGTCGCCACTGGTGGCCGTAAACCGGCCCGAGGTCGCCGTTCTCGTCGGCCCATTCGTTCCAGATCGAGACCTGGTTGTCCTGCAGCCAGCGGATGTTGGTGTCGCCGCGCAGAAACCAGAGCAGCTCGACGATGATGGAGCGCATGTGCAGCTTCTTGGTGGTCAGCGCCGGGAAGCCGGCGGCGAGGTCGAAGCGCATCTGCCAGCCGAACACCGAGCGCGTGCCGGTGCCGGTGCGGTCGGCTTTGACGTGCCCGTGGTCGAGCACGTGGCGCATGAGGTCGAGGTACTGGCGCATGAAAAGGGGAGGCGGCAGGGGTGTCTATAATCGTCCGGTCATTCTAAAGGATCACGCCATGCCGCTCCCCCGCCTTGTTGCGCGCGCCGATTCGGCCGCGCGCCACCTGCTGTTCGTGTTGCCCGCCGCCACGACGCTGCCCGCCGACCTGCCCGAGCGCGAGCGCTGGCAGACCGTGCTGGAACGCCGCGACCTGAAGATCGAGGAGCTCGCCAAGTCGCCGCTGGCCATCGATTTCGAGGACGGCTGCCGCGCCGCCTGCGTGATGGTCGACGAGGCGAAGCCGCGCTTCGAGCGCCTCACCGTGCTGCGCAAGGCGGCCATGCTGCTGCTCGACGAAACTCCGGCCGAGCTGGCCATCGTGCCCATCGACGTCTCCGACGACACCGTACGCGATGCCGCCTACGTCGCGCTCATCAACGCCGCGCCGCTGCCGGCGAAGAAAAAGAAACCCGCGAAGCCGCTCAAGACGCTGACGGTGCTGACGCCGCACGTCGAAGCTGCCGACCTCAAGGCCGTGGTGGCGCTGGCCGAGGCCAACCTGCTGGCGCGCGAACTCACCGCGCTGCCGCCCAACGAGCTGCCGCCCGCCGCTTACCGCCGCCGCATCCGCGCGCTGGCAAAGGCCAGGGGCTGGGGCATCGAGGAGTTCGGCTACAGGACGCTGAAGAAGATGGGCGCCGGCGCCTTCTGCGCGGTGGCGCAGGGCTCGGGACACGAAGATGCCGCCATCGTGCACCTCTCGTACCGCCCGCGCGGCGCCAAGCAGCGCGTGGCGCTGGTCGGCAAGGGCATCTGCTTCGACACCGGCGGCCACAACCTGAAGCCGGCGCGCTACATGGCCGGCATGCACGAAGACATGAACGGCTCGGCGGTGGCGCTGGCCATCCTGCACGCGGCGCAGGCGCTGAAGCTGCCGGTGGCGCTCGACGTCTGGCTGGCCATCGCCCACAACCACCTGTCGCCCGAGGCCTACGCGCAGGGCGACGTGGTGACGGCGCTCGACGGCACCACCATCGAGGTCGTGCATACCGACGCCGAGGGCCGCATGGTGCTGGCCGACACGCTGGTGCTGGCGGCGAAGGCGAAGCCCGATCTCACCATCGATTTCGCCACGCTGACCGGCAGCATGGTGTCGGCGCTGGGCAACCGCTATTCGGGCGTGTTCGCTTCCGACAGCGAGCTGGCGCACGCGGCGGTGCGGGCGGGCCGGCATGCCGGCGAGCGCGTCTGCGTGTTCCCGATGGACGAGGATTACGAGGCGGCGCTCGACTCCAAGGTCGCCGACATCAAGCAATGCACGCTGGAAGGCGCCGCCGATCACATCCTGGCAGCGCGTTTCCTGCGCCGCTTCGTCGGCGAGCGGCCGTGGCTGCACGTCGACCTCTCGGCGTGCAGCTGCGAAGGCGGGCTCGGCGCCGTCGCCAGCCCGCTGACCGGTTTCGGCGTGGCGTGGGGACTGACTTTGCTGGCCGCCCGGGCGGGCGGGGTCGGGACCTAGGGGCGCGGTTCAGCGGGCGGGCCTGATCGCCGACTTGGGCCGGAAGGCCTTGACAACCGCTTCGTTCGTCTCGATGTAGGGCCCGCCGATCAGGTCCAGGCAGTAGGGCACCGCCGCAAACACGCCGTCGAGCGTCTCCTTGATCGCCTTGGGCTGGCCGGGCAGGTTGAGAATCAGCGTCTTGCCGCGGATCGCGCCCACCTGGCGCGAGAGGATCGCGGTCGGCACATACTTGAGGCTGACGGCGCGCATCTGCTCGCCGAAGCCGGGCATCACCTTGTCGGCGACGGCCAGCGTCGCCTCGGGCGTCACGTCGCGCGGGGCGGGGCCGGTGCCGCCGGTGGTCAGCACCAAATGGCATCCGGCCTGGTCGCACAACGCGATCAGCGTCGATTCAATGATGGCCTGCTCGTCCGGAATCAGGCGGCTTTCCAGCCGCCAGGGGCTGGCCAGCGCGGCATCGAACCACTCCTTGAGCGCCGGAATGCCCTTGTCCTCGTAGATGCCGGTCGACGCCCGGTCGGAAATCGACACCAGTCCGACTTTCAGCTCCTCAGTCATGGCGCTCATCCTCTTGTTCCTCCAGTTCGCGCAGGGCGCGGAACAGTTCGCGATAGGCGCGCGGCGGCTTGCCGGCGGCCTGTTCCTTGATCGCGTTGCGCCGCAATTGGCGCAGGTGTTGAAAGTCAGCCGTGGCGTGACGCCGGGCGATCTCGTCGAGCACGCCTTCATCTTCCAGCAGGCGCGCGCGCAGCCGCTCGAGCGCGTGCTGGCGGGCGTTGGCGGCGGCGGAAACGCCGTCGATCTCGTCGATGGCGGCCTGGATGGGCGCCGGATCGACATCGCGCATCAGCCGGCCGATGTATTGCAGCTGGCGCCGCTTCGCCTCGTGCTTGGTGAAGCGCTGCGCATCCTTCACGGCGTCGCGCAGTTCCTCGGGCATGGCGATCTTCGCCAGCCGGTCCTTGTTCAATTCGACCAGTCGTGCGCCGAGCGCCTGCAGGGCGTCCATCTCGCGCTTCGCCTGCGACTTGCTCGGCCGTTCGCGGCCGTCGGGTGCGTCATCGTTTTCCACGGGTATGATTCTATCTTCAACGTTCCCATCGCTTTCTTCCCATGTCCGGACAGTAATTCAGTCACAGCCGCGCGCGCCTGCGCGAACTCGCCCAGGAAGTGCTCGACGAGGCGGCGCGGCGCGGCGCCAGCGCTTGCGAGGCGGACGTCTCGGAAGGCTTCGGCCAGTCGGTGACGGTGCGCCGGCAGGAAGTGGAAACCATCGAATACACGCGCGACAAGGGCATCGGCGTCACGGTTTACCTCGGCCAGCGGCGCGGCCACGCCTCGACCTCGGATTTTTCCGCCGACGCGGTGCGCGCCACCGTCGAAGCCGCTTTGTCGATCGCCCGGTTCACCGCCGAAGATCCCTGCGCCGGCCTGCCGGAACCGGAGTTGCTGGCGCGCGATGCGCGCGACCCCGATCTTTGTTTTCCATGGACGATACCGGTGGCGGCGGCGATCGACATCGCCCGGCGCAGCGAGCAGGCGGCGTTCGACGTCAGCCCGCGGGTCACCAACAGCGAGGGCGCCAGCGTTTCGGCGCACCAGGCGCATTTCATCTCGGCCAACAGCCTTGGCTTCATGGGCGGCTACGCCACGTCGCGCCACTACATTTCCTGCTGCGCCATCGCCGGGGAAGGCGACGACATGCAGCGCGACGACTGGTATTCCGGCCAGCGCGATCCGGCCGACCTGGCCCGCCCCGAGGCGATCGGCGACTACGCGGCGCGGCGGGCGCTGGCGCGCCTGGGCGCCCGCAAGCTGCGCACCCGACAGGTGCCGGTACTGCTGGAGGCGCCGCTGGCGGCCGGCCTGATCGGCAGTTTCACCCATGCGGCCAGCGGCGGCGCGCTCTACCGCAAGTCTTCCTTTCTGCTCGACGCGCTCGGCAAGCCGGTGTTTCCCGATTTCGTGCGCATCAGCGAGCGGCCGTTTCTGGCCAAGGGGCTGGCCTCGAGCCCCTTCGACGACGACGGCGTGCAAACCCGGGACCGGGAGGTGGTGGTGGACGGCGTGCTGCAAGGCTATTTCCTGTCGACCTATTCGGCGCGCAAGCTGGGCATGCGGACCACGGGCAACGCCGGCGGCAGCCACAACCTGCTGGTCGAGCCCGGCCCGCTCGATTTCGCCGGCCTGCTCAAGGCGATGGGCACGGGGCTGCTGGTCACCGAACTGCTCGGCCACGGCATCAACTACGTGAACGGCGATTACTCGCGCGGCGCCGCCGGCTACTGGGTCGAACGCGGCGAAATCGCCTATCCGGTGCATGAAATCACCGTCGCCGGCAATCTCAAGGACATGTTCCGCGGCATCGTCGCCATCGGCAACGACGTCGTCGTGCGCGGCTCCAAGCAGGTGGGGTCGATCCTGATCGATCGCATGACCGTGGCCGGCAGCTAGCCGGCGGCGCCGGACGACGTGGCGCCGTGTCCGATTGCGGTTTACCGCAACGCCTGTGCCACGGGGCGGGTGTAGTATCACCGTCATGCGGCGGTAGGGGTTGCCATCCGCCCAGGACCCAGTACAACGCGACCAAGGAGACGAGAATGGAAAGACGCAAGTTCCTGCAACAGGCCGGCATGACCGGCATTCTGGCCGCCGGCGTGGCGCCGGCCGTGCATGCCCAGACCCCGGCGGTCAAGTGGCGGCTGACATCCAGTTTCCCGAAGAGCCTGGATACCATCTACGGCGGCGCCGAGGTGCTGTCGAGGCGCCTGGCCGCGATGACGGGCGGCAAGTTCCAAGTGCAGGTGTTTGCCCCGGGCGAAGTGGCGCCTGGCGGCCAGGCGCTGGACGTCGTCCAGAACGGCACGGTCGAGTGCTGCCATACTTGTTCCTATTACTTCGTCGGCAAGGACCGCACTTTCGGTTTCGGCACCTCGGTGCCTTTCGGCATGAACTGCCGGCAGATGAACGCCTGGATCTACTACGGCAATGGCCAGAAGCTGCTCGACGAGTTCTACAGCAACTACAACGTCGTCTCGTTCGCCGGCGGCAATACCGGCGTGCAGATGGGCGGCTGGTTCCGCAAGGAGATCAACTCGCTGGCGGACGCCAAGGGCGTCAAGATGCGCATCGCCGGGCTCGGCGGCGCGGTTTGGTCGGCGCTGGGCATGGTCACCCAGCAGATTCCCGGCCCGGACATCTACCCGGCGCTGGAAAAGGGCACCATCGACGCGGCCGAGTGGGTCGGTCCCTACGACGACGAGAAGCTGGGCTTCCACAAAGTGGCCAAGAACTATTACTTCCCGGGCTGGTGGGAACCGGGCCCCGTCATCCACTTCTTCGTCAACAAGGAAGCGTGGGCCAAGCTGCCGGCAGATTACAAGGCCATGTTCGAGGCGGCCGCCTACGAGGCCAACGTCACCATGATGGCCGAATACGACCACAAGAACCCGGCTGCCCTGCGCAGCCTGGTGCAGCAGGGCGTCAAGTTGAAGAGCTACTCGAACGAAATCCTCGAGGCCGCCTACAAGGCGGCCGTGCAGCTCTATGCCGACGAGTCGGCGAAGAATCCGGCGTTCAAGAAGATCTACGACGACTACCTGAAGTACCAGAAGACGCAGGACCAGTGGTTCAGCGTCGCCGAGTCGCGCATGGACGGCTTCCTGCAGCAACACATCACGTAAGCGGCAGCGCCGCAGAAAAAAGCCCGCGGCAAGCCGCGTGCTTTCTTTTTGCCCGGCGCGCCTTAGTTGCCCGGCGCGCCTTAGTTCTTGGCTGCGTCGCGTATGGCCCGGGTGATCGCGTCGTCGTCCTGGACGGCGGGGGAAGGCGGAGCGTTTGACGGCGAAGTCGGCGCCAACCCTTCCGTCTTGCTGGCATCGTCCTGGATCATCTGCATGATGTCGACTTCCGGCCCCGTGTTGGCGTCGGCGTTGTCGTGGCCGACCAGTTGCGGGAAGGCGATGACCAGGGCGACCATGATCAGCTGGATGACCACGAAGGGAATGGCGCCCCAGTAGATCTGGCCGGTGGTGACCGGCTCGGTCAGCTTGCCGGTATGCGTGTCCTTGTAGCGCCTGCTCGGTGCGACCGAACGCAGGTAGAACAGCGCGAAGCCGAACGGCGGGTGCATGAACGAGGTCTGCATGTTGACCGCCAGCAGTACGCCAAACCAGATCAGGTCGATGCCGAGTTTCTCGGCGACCGGGCCGAGCAAGGGCACGACGATGAAGGAGAGCTCGAAGAAGTCGAGGAAGAAGGCCAGCACGAAGACCAGCAGGTTGACCACGATCAGGAAGCCGATCTGCCCGCCCGGCAGGTCGGTCAGCAGGTGTTCGACCCACTTGTGGCCGTCGACGCCGTAGAAGGTCAGGCTGAAGACGCGTGCCCCGACCAGGATGAAGACGACGAAGGTCGTCAGCTTGGCCGTGCTGTCCATGGCCTGCTTGGTCAGCGTCCAGGTGAGGCGTTGCCGCGCCAGCGCCATCAGGACGGCCCCGGCGGCGCCCATGGCGCCGCCCTCGGTCGGCGTGGCGATGCCGAGGAAGATCGTGCCCAGCACCAGAAAGATCAGCCCGAGCGGCGGGATCAGCACGAAAGTGACGCGTTCCGCCATGGTCGACAGCAGCCCGAGCTTGGTGACCCGGTTGAGGACCGCCAGCGCAAAGGCGACGCCGATGCCCACCAGCATGCCGATGACGATCGATTCGTCGACCGGATTGCCGGCCGGCAACCGGAACTTGACGAAGGCGAGACCGGCGGCAACCGATACGAGGGTCAGCAAAATCAACGAAACGGCGCCGCTCTTGCCGTTGGGTTCGCGGAAGGTGCGCGCCTCGGGCGGCAGGGCGGGCGCCCATTGCGGCTTGAAGAGGGTGATCAGCACGACGAACAGAAGGTAAAGGCCGGTCAGGATGAAGCCGGGGATGAAGGCGCCCTTGTACATGTCGCCGACCGATTTGCCGAGCTGGTCGGCCATGATGATCAGCACCAGCGAGGGCGGGATGATCTGCGCCAGCGTGCCCGAGGCGGCGATGACGCCGGAGGCGATGCGCCGGTCGTAGCCGTAGCGCAGCATGATCGGCAGGGAGATCAGGCCCATCGAAATCACCGAGGCGGCCACCACCCCCGTCGTGGCGGCCAGCATGGCGCCGACGAAGATCACCGCGTAGGCGATGCCGCCGCGCACCGGACCGAACAATTGGCCGATGGTGTCGAGCAGGTCCTCGGCCATGCCGGATCGCTCGAGGATCAGTCCCATGAAGGTGAAGAACGGGATCGCCATCAGCGTGTCGTTGTTCATGATGCCGCCGAAGATGCGCTCCGGCAGGGCCTGGAAGAAGCTCGGATGGAACAGGCCGAGCCAGATGCCCAGGGCGCCGAAGATGATGCCGTTGGCGCCCAGCGAGAAGGCGACCGGGAAGCCGAGCAGCAGGAAGACGACCAGCGAGCCGAAGATGATCGGCGCCATGTTGGCGATGATGAACTCGGTCATTTCCCGCTCCCTTCATGCGGCTTCCTGTCTTCGACCATGCTGCGATTCATCTCGACGAAGTCGGCCACCTCGGGGGCGACCTGATGTTGTTTGATGGCTTCGGCAAGCTCCTGCTCGGCCGTCGGCCCGGTGGTCTTGGCCAGCGGGTTGGGTCCGTTGCCGGTCAGGAAGGCGATGCGCTTGATCAGTTCGGAGATCGCTTGCAGGGTCAGCAGCAGGAAGCCGATCGGCATCAATAGCCGGACCGGCCAGCGGACCAGGCCGCCGGGATTCGGCGAGCCCTCGTTCGTGGTCCATGCGTTCATGAATACCGGCCAGGAGAGATAGAGCACCAGGAGCACCATCGGCAGCAGGAAGAACACGATGCCGAAGACGTCGATCCAGTTCTGCGTGCGCTCCGACAGGCGGCCGGCGATGACGTCGATCCGGATGTGTTCGTTCTTGAGCAGCACGTAGCCGGAACACAGCAGGAAGATCGCCGAGAACAGGTACCACTGAATTTCGAGGAAGCCGTTCGAGCTCCAGTCGATGGTGTACCGCATCACGGCGTTGCCGGCGCTGATGATGACGACGATCAGAACCAGCCAGATGGCTGCCTTCCCTACCCGTTCGTTGATGGCGTCGATACCGTTGGCGAGCGTAAGCATGGTTTTCATCGAGTCTCCCCAAGGCGGATGCACTGCCCGCTGGCGTTAGAATCTGCTTTGCACCGGCACGCGGCTGGTGCGCCATTCTACCGTTCCATTGTTCAACCGCGCTTGTGGAAACCCGCAATTCGACCCGCATCTGCATCGTTCGCCACGGTGAAACCGACTGGAACGTCGAAAAACGCATTCAGGGGCATATCGACGTGCCGCTCAACGCCACGGGCGAAGCGCAGGCGCGGGCCACGGCGGCCGGATTGACCGAGTGGCAGTTCGCTGCCGCCTACAGTAGCGACCTGATCCGGGCGTGGCGTACCGCCGAGATCGCGACCGCGGAGCGCGGTCTCGCCGTGCGGCCCGCCAGCGGGCTGCGCGAGCGCCATTACGGCGTGCTGCAAGGGCTGACTGCGGATGACATCCGGGCCGGTCACCCGGGCGATTTCGAACGCTATCTCGCCCGCGACCCGGATTGCGGCTTCGAGACGGGCGAAAGCCTGGCCGCGTTCGCGGCGCGGGTGGTGTCGGCGATCGAAGCGCTGGCATTGGCGCACCGCGGCCAGCAATTATTGCTGGTGTCGCATGGCGGCGTGCTGGACATCTGCTACCGGCAGGCCACCGGCCGGGGGCTGAGGCCGCCGCGCGACTTTCCCATTCCCAACGCCGCGCTCAACTGGTTCGAGGTCGGCGTCGGCGGCTGGCGACTGATTGAATGGGCCGATCGGCGCCATTTGGTGCGGGCGCTGGAAGATTCCCCCGAGTGATAAAATCCGCCCCTTGCCGCCGGTCGGCGGCGCCAAGCCAGAACGGAGTCCGAGCATGTTTTCCAAGCAGAATACCTTGGCCAAGGTCGATGGCGACCTGTGGACCGCCATCCAGGCCGAGAACCGTCGCCAGGAAGACCACATCGAACTGATCGCCTCGGAAAACTACGTGTCCTGCGCGGTGCTCGAAGCCCAGGGCTCCCAGCTGACCAACAAGTATGCCGAAGGCTATCCGGGCAAGCGGTATTACGGCGGTTGCGAGCATGTCGACGTGGTCGAGCAGCTCGCCATCGATCGCGCGAAGAAACTGTTCGGCGCCGATTGCGCCAACGTCCAGCCCAATTCCGGCTCGCAAGCCAACCAGGCGGTGTTCATGGCCTTCCTCAAGCCGGGCGACACCATCCTCGGCATGAACCTGGCGATGGGCGGGCACTTGACGCACGGTTCGCCCGTCAATATGTCCGGCAAGTGGTTCAACGTGGTGCCCTACGGCCTCGACGCCAACGAGGACATCGACTACGCGGCCCTCGAGCGGCTGGCCGGCGAGCACAGACCCAAGCTGATCATCGCCGGCGCCTCGGCGTTCGCTCTCAAGATCGACTTCGAGCGTTTCGCCAAGGTGGCCAAGTCGGTGGGCGCCATCTTCATGGTGGATATGGCGCACTACGCAGGCCTCGTGGCTGCCGGCTACTACCCGAATCCGGTGCCGCACGCCGATGTCGTGACGTCCACCACCCACAAGACGCTGCGCGGTCCGCGCGGCGGCCTGATCCTGATGAAGGCCGAGCACGAAAAAGCCATCAACTCGGCCATCTTCCCGGGGTTGCAGGGCGGGCCGCTGATGCATGTGATCGCCGCCAAGGCCGTCGCCTTCAAAGAGGCGATGACCAAGGAGTTCAAGATCTACCAGGAACAGGTGATGGAAAACGCCATCGTCATGGCGAAGGTGCTCAAGGAGCGCGGCCTGCGCATCGTTTCCGGGCGCACTGAAAGCCACGTGTTCCTGGTCGATCTGCGCGCCAAGAATATCACCGGCAAGGATGCCGAGGCCGCCTTGGGCCGGGCCCACATCACGGTGAACAAGAACGCCATTCCCAACGATCCGCAAAAGCCCTTCGTCACCTCGGGCGTCCGCATCGGCACGCCGGCCATGACGACGCGCGGTTTCACCGAGATCGAGGCGGAGCGCGTCGCCCACCTGATCGCCGACGTGCTCGAGGCGCCCGCCGACGAGACCGTGCTCGAGCGCGTGCGCGGCGAAGTGGCGGCGATCTGCAGGAAGTTTCCCGTCTATGGCGCATGAAGTGCCCTTACTGCTCTGATCCCAACACCCAGGTCGTCGATACCCGGGAGAACGAGGAAGGCGACACGGTGCGCCGGCGTCGCCGCTGCCTGGCCTGCGACAAGCGGTTTACCACCTACGAGCGCGTCGAGCTGCAATTGCCGTCGGTGGTCAAGAAGAACGGCAGCCGCGTCGACTACGATCGCGAAAAGCTGAAGGCCAGCATGGCGCTGGCGCTGCGCAAGCGGCCCGTGACCACCGAGAGCCTGGACGTCGCCATCGACCGCATCGAAGAACGCCTGGTGACGCTGGGCGAGCGCGAGGTGGCGTCCGATCGGGTGGGCGAACTGGTCATGCGCGAGCTCAAGAAGCTCGACAAGATCGCCTATATCCGCTTCGCCTCGGTCTATCGCAATTTCGAGGATCTCGACGAGTTTTCCGATGCGATCCGCGAAGTGAAGAAGCCGCGCGTGCGTCGGCCGCGCTCGACATGAGCTTTGCGGTCGCTGATCACGCGTTCATGGCGCGCGCCTTGCAACTCGCGTCGCGTGGGCTCGACACCACGACTCCGAATCCGCGCGTCGGCTGCCTGCTGGTGAAGGACGGCATCGTCGTCGGTGAGGGCTGGCATCGGCGTGCCGGCGAGCCGCATGCCGAGGCGCTCGCGCTGTCCGCAGCCGGCAAGGCGGCCCGCGGGTGCACCGCCTACGTGACCCTCGAGCCCTGCGTTCACCACGGCCGCACGCCGCCGTGCGCCGATGCGCTGGTCGGCGCGGGCGTGGCGCGGGTGGTGGCGGCGATGCGCGATCCCAATCCGCTGGTCGCCGGCGAAGGTTTCGCCAGCCTGCAGCGGGCGGGCATTGCGGTCGACGTCGGCCTCATGGAAGCCGAGGCGCGCGAGCTCAATATCGGCTTCGTGTCGCGCATGACGCGCGGGCGGCCCTGGCTGCGCCTGAAGGTGGCGGCCAGCCTGGACGGTAAGACCGCGCTTGCCAACGGCAAGTCGCAATGGATCACCGGGGCCGAGGCGCGCCGCGATGCCCACGCCTGGCGGGCGCGCGCTTGCGCCATCCTGACCGGCATCGGCACCGTGAAGGACGACGATCCCAGTCTGACCGTGCGCGACGTGGCCTGTGAACGCCAGCCGCTGCGCATCGTCGTCGACAGCCGTCTGGAGATTGGCCCGACGGCGAAAGTGCTGGCCGGCGACGGCAAGGTGTTGGTGTTTTCGGCCGTGCCGGGGACGCGGCCCGGCGCCGAAGTCGTCGTCCTGCCCAATCCCGCCGGCAAGGTCGATCTCGCCGCGATGCTGGCCGAACTCGGCCGGCGCGGCATCAACGAAGTACTGGTCGAGGCCGGCACCCGGCTGAACGGGTCCCTGCTGCGGGAAGGCTTGGTCGACGAGTTGTTGATCTACCAGGCGCCGCTGCTGATCGGCGACGCGGCGCGCGGCATGTTCGGTCTGCCCGAGTTGACGGAGCTGGCGGGGGCGACGCGCCTGGACGTGGTCGACCGGCGTGTCGTCGGCGCTGACTTTCGGATCAGGGCAAAACTGGCGACGTGATCGCGCCGGCGCAAGTCAGTCGGGGCGATGCGCCGAACACACGGCGCAGGCGGGGTCGCGCGGGACGGCGATCGCGCGCCACTCCATGGCCAGGCCGTCGAGCAGCAGCAACCGGCCGGCGAGCGGTTCGCCGCAACCGATCAGCAGCTTGAGCGCCTCGGCGGCCTGCGTGGCGCCGATGATGCCGGTGAGCGGCGCGAATACGCCCATGACGGCGCAGCGAACTTCTTCGACGTCCCCGCCTTCGGGAAACAAGCAGTTGTAGCAGGGCGCGTGGTCGCGCCGGCTGTCGAACACCGCGACCTGACCGTCGAAGCGGATGGCGGCGCCGGAAACGAGCGGCTTGGCGTGGCGCACGCAGGCGCGGTTGATGGCGTGGCGCGTGGCGAAGTTGTCCGAGCAGTCGAGTACGATGTCGGCCGCCGCGACTTCGGCTTCGAGGCGTTCGCCCGTAAGGCGTTCGGCGATCGGCAGCACTCGGCACTCGGGGTTGATGCGGGCGAGGGTGTCGCGGCCGGATTCCACCTTGAGCCGGCCGACGGCATCCGACATATGCAGGATCTGCCGCTGCAGGTTGGTGAGGTCGACCGTGTCGCCGTCGGCGAGCACCAGCGTGCCGACTCCGGCGGCGGCCAGATAGTAGGCGGCCGGCGAACCGAGGCCGCCGGCGCCGACGATCAGCGCGCGGGCCGCAACGATGTTCTGCTGCCCCTCGACGCCGATCTGCGGCAGCAGGATGTGGCGGCTGTAGCGAAGCAGTTGCTCGTCGGTCATCGCCTGCGGGGAACGGTCAGCGATCGATCCGCAACTCGGGCGGGGCGTCGTCGTGGTCGCCGTGGGGATGGTGATCCCAGGCCTTCGAGTAGATGTCGTGGGATTGCTTGATCAACCGCTGCGGACCGTGCATGTTGCGCAGTTGCGTGTCTTCGCAGTAGTAAACGAAGGCGCGGATCAGCTTGGCATACAGGGTGTTCTCGAGATGGAAACCCTGCCGACGCAAGGCGGCTTCCAGCGCTTCCATCGTATGGTCCTCGATGTCGTACCACACCGACAGGGCGTTGGGCAGCACGCCGGGCTCGACGACGAGATCGGGCAGGCGCACCAGCAGCACGTGTGCCCGCTCGACCTGGCCCGGGGGCAGCTTGCCGAACCGGATTTCGCGATGCTTGCGGCTGCCGGCCTGCGGCAGCAGCGGATGGGGGCGGTGCAGCCCCCGCTCCTTGTCGCGGATCAGCCTGGCCTGCTCGGGGTTGAGACGCATCGGCGGCGACCTATTTGACGATGACCTGCCACGCCTTGAGGAGATTCAAGGCCTGCGAGAACTGATAGTCGCTCTTCGACGCGGGTTCGATGGGGCCCCTCGCCGCGTCCTCGTCCTCGTCCTTGGGCGGCTGCTTGGCCTTTTCCTTGTCATTCTTGACCTGCGGCTTGGCCGGCGCCTTGTCCGCCTCTTCCTTGCCGGGCTTCTCCTTGTCGTTGCCCAGATGGTGCTCCAGGTCGGCTTCGCGAATGCGCTCGCGCCGTTCGCCGTTCGCCGTCTCCTCGACGATGACGTCCGGCGTAATGCCCTTGGCCTGGATCGAGCGGCCGTTGGGCGTGTAGTAACGGGCGGTGGTCAGCTTGAGGGCGGTACTGTTGGACAGCGGCAGCACGGTCTGCACCGAGCCCTTGCCGAAAGTCTGCGTGCCCATGACCACCGCGCGCTTGTGATCCTGCAGCGCGCCGGCGACGATTTCGGAGGCCGACGCCGAACCGCCATTGACCAGGACCACCAGCGGTATGCTCTTGGCGGCCGCCGGCAGGTCCTTGAGCGTGTCTTCCTTCTGGCCGCGCAAATAGTCCTCGGTGCTGGCGATGTACTTGCGCTTGGCATCCTCGGTGCGACCGTCGGTGGAGGTGACCAGCACCTTGGGCGGCAGGAAGGCGGCCGAAACGCCGACGGCGCTGTTGAGCAATCCGCCCGGGTCGTTGCGCAGGTCGAGCACCAGCCCCTTGAGCGGCACCGCCTTGCCCTCCTTGTCCACTTCCTTGAACAGCTTGCCGAGGTGCCGGGCGACGTCGGCCGTGGTTTCCTCCTGGAACTGGGTGATGCGCAGGTAGCCGTAGCCCGGTTCGACGATCTTCGATTTGACGCTTTGCACCTTGATCTTGTCGCGCACGATCTCGAATTCGAGCGGCTTGCTTTCGCCCTTGCGCGCGACGGTGAGCCGGATCGAGGTCTTGGGCTTGCCGCGCATCTTCTTGACCGCGTCGGAGAGCGTCATGCCCTTCACCGCGGTGTCGTCGAGCTTGATGATCAGGTCGCCGGCCTTGATGCCGGCCCGATAGGCCGGAGTGTCCTCGATCGGCGCCACGACCTTGACGAAGCCGTCCTCCATGCCGACCTCGATGCCCAGGCCGCCGAATTCGCCCTGGGTGCTGACCTGCAGGTCCTTGAACGCATCGGCGTCGAGGTAGGCCGAATGGGGATCCAGATTCGACAGCATGCCGCTGATCGCGTAGGTGATCAGCTTCTTGTCGTCGACGGGCTCGACATAGCCCTGCTTGATGGCGCCGAAGACGTCGGCGAAGGTGCGCAGCTCTTCGACCGGCAGGGGCCCGATCGCCTCGCGCTGGGCGATTGCCGAATAGTGAACGCTGATCAGGACGCCAGCGACGAGTCCCAACAGGACGAGGGCGACTTGCTGCAATTTGCTGCGCATGTAGGCTCCAGGGAAGATGGCTTCAGCGCAGGTTTACCCAGCGGAGCGGGTCGAATGCTTGTCCCTGCTGCCTGAGTTCAAAGTATAAACCCGATTCCGGGTTGCCACCGGTGTTGCCGACGGTGGCGACGACCTCGCCGGCTTTGACGGATTGGCCGACGTCCTTGAGCAAGGACTCGTTGTTGCCATAGACCGACAGGAAGCCGTCGCCGTGGTCGAGCACCATGAGGTTGCCATAGCCGCGCAGCCAGTCGGCATGAACCACCTGACCGGCGGCGACCGCCTTGACTTCCGTGCCTTCGGCCGCCTTGATGAACAACCCTTTCCAGGCGAGTCCTCCTTCGGGTCGCGGCCGGCCGAATCGGCCGATGATGTCGCCGCTTACCGGCAGGGCCAGCTTCCCCTTCAGCGTCGCCAGTCCGCCGATGGTTGCCGCGTCGGGCGTGTCGCGATTCGACGCGGGCTTGTCGTCTTTCGTCCGGGCGGCCGGCGGTGCGGCGCGGGGTGGTTTGCGCGCCGTTCGACCGAGCGTCTCGACAAGCTTCGCCAGTCGCTGTTCGTCCTGTTGCAAGGCGCCGATTTGCCTCCGCTGCGCCTTGATCCGGTCGGCGGTCTTGGCCAGCAATTCCCGGCGCTGGCGCTGCTGGTCGACCAGGGCGGTGCGCGCCTGCTTCCGCCCTTGTTCGACGGCGGCGAGTTCCACGCCCTTGGCGCGCGCCAGTTCGCCAAGCCGTTGTTTTTCCCGCGTCTTGTCGCGCAAGTCGGCGATGACTTCGGCCTGCGCGATCGAAAGACGCTTCAGGAACTGGTGATCCAACGCCGCCTGGTTCGGATCGCGGCCGCCCAGCAGCAAGCTCAGCGCGTCGGCTTCGCCCCGAATGAACTGACGGTAGAGCAGGCGCGACAACTGTTGTTGCCGCGCGGCGGTTTGATCGGCGAGTCGCCGCGACTGACTTTCGAGTTCGCGCAATTCGGCCTGCATCGCGTCCTGCTGTTCGGCAAGACGGCGCAGTTCCCGGTTGGCGGTGGAAATGGCCGACTCGGTTTCGCGCAGGCGCTCGGCGGCGTCGGCGCGCGATTCCTCGCTTTTCGTCAGGTCCCGGCGCAGAGCGTCGATGCGCCCGCGCAGCTCGCCCTGCTGCTGACGGAGTTCGCGTTTGGGGGTCGCTGCGGGCGCAGCATCGGCGGCGTTTGCGATCCCGGCCAGCAGGATCGCTGCCGCGATGCCGCCGAGCGCGCAGCGATTAACTTGGCCTTGCCTTGGCGAACAAGCGCTTTCTTGGCCCGCTTGACGGCCGCCGCGAGGGTCTCGCGCCAACGGGGCGGGAAACGGACGGTCGTGTCTTTCGGGCATTCGGTTCGTGGACACTTGCTGCGCGCCAGGTCGGTGTGATGCGGGTTCCAGACCGATCCCCCATTCGTGCAGGTAGAACACTGAGCGATGCCGAGGAAATATAAATATTCTATAATATTTGCATTGTCCGCAAGAGGGAATGGCATGGGCACCAGCGCGATAGACGGCCTGATCGACCAGCAGGAGCATATCGAGACGGCGGCACGTTCGTTGAAGGCGATCTCCCATCCGCTGCGCCTCAAGATCCTGTGCGTGGTCGGCGATGCCGAGGTTTGTGTCCAGGATATCGTCGATGCGGTAGGCACGTCGCAGAGCAATATTTCCCAGCACCTGGGCATTCTGCGCGACAAGGGCGTCCTGCAGACGCGCAAGGACGCCAATCGCGTCTATTATCGCGTCGCCGATCCGCGAACGCTGCAGCTGATCGGCATGATGCGCGAGGTTTTCTGCGGTATCAGTGCTTCCGGCGGCATCAAGAGCAAGGGGTCTTGAATGGATTTTGTGCAACAAAACATCATGTGGGTCATGGCGGCCGTCATCAGCGGCGCCATGCTGCTGGCTTCCTTCGTGCGTTCGAGCGGCAAGGGGGTTTCGGTGACCGAGGCCACGCTGCTGATCAATCGCGAGGACGCGCTGGTGGTCGATGTGCGCGAGACCAGCGAGTGGTCCGCCGGCCACATTCCCAATGCCCGCCACATCGCGCTCGGGCAACTGGACAAGCACATGAGTGAGCTCGAGAAGTTCAAGAACCGGCCGGTGATCATCTGCTGCGCCAGCGGCAATCGTTCGTCTACCGCTTGCGGCACCCTCAAGCGCGCCGGGTTCGAGCGCGTCTTCAATCTTTCCGGGGGGCTGGGCGCGTGGACCGGGGCCGGCCTGCCGGTCACCACCAAGGGTTGAATCGAGGAGCCACCATGACCATGCCGCACATCGTCATGTACTGCACGGCAGTTTGTCCTTATTGCGTTCGTGCCGAACAATTGCTGAAGCGCAAGGGCGTGGCCGACATCGAAAAAATCCGCATCGACCTGGAGCCGGCGCGCGCTGAAGAGATGATCGCCCGCACCGGCCGGCGCACCGTGCCGCAGATATTCATCGGCGACACCCTGGTCGGCGGTTGCGACGACCTGCACGACCTGGATCGCCAGGGCAAGCTCGATCCCTTGCTGAACGCCTGACCTGCCGCCCGGCCATGGCGCGGCCGGATCGCCGTGCCCCGGGGTGAGGTAGAATCCGCGCTCCCCCATACTTTCAGGCTTCGAACCGCCATGAGCGACCAGCAACCGGTTTTCAGCATCGAGAAGATCTACGTCAAGGATCTTTCGCTCGAACTTCCCAATGCACCGCAGTGTTTTCTCGAGCGCGACGCCGCGCAGATTTCCGTCCAGATGGGGTCCAGCGGCACGACCGTCGGCGAGGGAACCTTCGAAGTGGTGCTGAGCATCACCGTCACCGCCAAGATTGACGAAAAGACCCAATTCCTGGTCGAAGTGGCGCAAGCCGGCATTTTCGTGATCAAGAACGTGCCTCAGGAAGAAATCGAGCCCATCGTCGCCGTGGCCTGCCCGAACATCTTGTTCCCCTACGCGCGCGAGTCGGTTTCCGACGCCGTGGTGCGTGCCGGCTTTCCGCCCGTGCTGCTGGCGCCGGTCAACTTCGAGGCGATCTACCGCCAACGCGTCGAGCAGGAGCAGCGTCCCCTTGAGGTTCCCGTCCAGTAAGGTTCGAGCCATGGGGCGTACTCGACGCTGGCGGGCAACGGCTTGCGGACTGGCCGCGATAGCGTCGCCGGTCGCGGCGCTTGACTACCGTACCGTCGTCGAGCCGGCCTTGATGTACGACGCGCCCTCGCAGCAAGCCAAGCCGCTGTTCGCCATTGCCCGCGGCACGCCGGTCGAACTGGTGGTGGCGCTGGATGCCTGGATCAAGGTGCGCGATGCCAAGGGCGAACTGGCCTGGATCGAGAAGCGCCTGCTGTCCGAGAAGCGCAGCCTCATGGTGAGAAGCGATCGAGCGCAGGTGCGGGCCTCTCCCGAGGATGGCGCGGCGCTGGTGTTCGAGGCGGACAAGGACGTCCTGGTCGACCTGGTCGAACCGGGGCCCGCGGGCTGGGCCAAGGTGCGGCATCGCGACGGCCAGCAAGGCTTCGTCAAAGCCAACCAAGTCTGGGGGCTCTAGCGCATGAAGCTGGCCGTCTTTGGCGCTGGCGCCTGGGGGACGGCTTTGGCCTTGGCTTTTTCCGGGCGCCACGACCTAAGACTCTGGACTTGGCTGCCGGCGCATGCGGATGCGATGGCCGCCGCCCGGGAAAACCGGGAGTTTCTGCCCGGCCATCCCTTTCCGGACAACCTGGTCGTCACCAGCGACGCCTCGATCGCTCTTGGCGGCGCCGACCTGGCGGTCATTGCCACGCCCATGGCTGGCCTGCGCAATACGGTCGGCCTGGTCGCGCCGGCGCGGATACCGTTCCTGTGGGTATGCAAGGGACTCGAAGCCGGCACCGGGCTGTTGCCGCACCAGGTGGTGGCCGAGGTGGCGCCGGCGGCGACCTGCGGCGCCCTGACCGGACCGAGCTTCGCCGAAGAAGTTGCGAGGCGGTTGCCGACCGCCATCACCCTGGCATCGAAGAATCTGGCGTTCGCCCAAGCCATGGCCGAAGCATTGCATACGCCGCGTCTGCGGCTGTATGCCAACGACGACATCATCGGCGCCGAAGTCGGCGGCGCGGTCAAGAACGTGCTGGCCATCGCCACCGGCATTTGCGACGGACTGGGTCTGGGACTCAACGCCCGCGCGGCATTGATGACGCGCGGCCTGGCGGAAATCACCCGCTTCGGCGTCGCCCTGGGTGCCCGGCGCGAGACGTTCATGGGGCTGGCCGGGCTTGGCGACTTGATCCTCACCTGCACCGGCGATCTATCGCGCAATCGCAAGGTCGGGCTGGCGCTTGCGTCCGGCCGGAACCTCGACGCCATCCAGTGCGAGCTGGGTCACGTCGCCGAAGGCGTCATGACCACGCATGAAGTCACGCGGCGGGCGGCGGCCCTGGGCGTCGAGATGCCGATCACCGAGGCCATCCGCGCCGTTCTCGATGGCGAGATCCGCGCGGTCGATGCCGTCGATCGCCTCATGGGACGCGACACCAAGACCGAATAGACGGGATCACCGGCCGCCGGCAAAGCCCTGCTGGCGCCAGGCCTCGAAGATGGTCACCGCCACCGCGTTCGACAGGTTCAGGCTGCGGTTGCCCGGCACCATGGGCAGGCGCAGGCGGCACGCCGCCGCGAAGGCCGCCAGCATCGGCGCCGGCAGGCCGGCGGTTTCGCTGCCGAACACAAAGGCATCGCCTGGCTGAAAGGCGACGTCATGCAGCGGCGTGGCGCCGCGCGTGCTGACGGCGAACATGCGCTGCCCTGCGAGCCGTGCCAGGCAATCCGGCCAGCTTTCATGCACCTCCATGGCGGCGAATTCGGCGTAGTCGAGGCCGGCGCGCCGCAGCGCGCGGTCGTCGATGTCGAAACCGAGCGGCCTGACGAGATGAAGGGTCGATCCCGTATTGGCCGCCAGGCGGATCACGTTGCCGGTGTTGGGAGGGATTTCCGGCTGGAACAGAATGATGTGGAACATGGTCAGGCTTTTCTCGTTTAGGATTCCGGCCAACCAGTCTTCAAGGCGGCCGCATGACTCGTGGCGATCCGGCTGAACAGGCAGTCCTGCGCCTCGAGGCGCGTCGTTTCTCATCTCGCTGCGATGCGCAGATCGCGCTGGTCCAGCGCGCCGACACCTTGCGCGAACTCTCCCGGCTGTCGCGAATGGCCATTCCTTATCGGTTGAGCGAGGATTTCCTCAGTCGCGATGCCCAGCGGCGAGTCGCCGAGGCCGCGGAACAGCGCGCCCGCGAAATCATACATGAGCAGATACAGCACTTTGTCCGCGCCGAACCCGAGCAACAGGAAAAGCTCAGGCACCGGGCCGTCGAGGACTGGACCCATCTTTCCGGGCCGCTAGGCCATTTGCGCGCCTGGGCGCAAGGCAAGCTGCTGGCCGCCCAACAAGCCAAGCCGCTCCTGTAGAACTGGGCGGCCGCGACCTGGCCGAAAGGGATCGCAAGAAAATGGTTGCGCTCGCCTTGATTTCGTATTACTTTCGGCAGATAAATCATAGTGCTGCGATAGGTATTTGATGTTTTTTGTTACGCCATGACGGCCCCTTAGCCGATGCCTAGACCACCGCAACGCATACGACTGGGAGACTTGCTGATCCAGGAAGGCTTGCTCACCAGCGAGCAACTTGGACTCGCGCTCGACGAGCAGAAGCGCACGGGGCGCAAGCTGGGCCGCATCATCGTCGATGGCGGACATGTCACCGAGGAAGACATCGCCAAGGCGCTGGCGCGACAACTGCGCGCCGAGTTCGTCGACCTGCGCACCCATCAGGCCAAGCCGGAACTGATCCGGCTATTGCCGGAAGCCCAGGCGCGCAGGTTCCGCGCGATCGTGCTCGATCAACGTGAAGACCGGGTGCGGGTCGGGTTCGCCGACCCGACCGACATCACCGCCTACGACGAGATTCTCCGCCACGTCAAGCGCGACATCGATCTGGTCGTCGTGATCGAAAGCCAGCTGATGGCGATGCTCGATCGGGTCTACCGCCGCACCGAAGAGATTACGGGGCTGGCCAAGGAACTGACCCAGGAGATGGCCGACATCCCGATCGAATTCGGTTCCTTGCTGGGCTCGGCGCCGGGCGCTGAAGATGCCCCGGTCGTCAAGTTGCTCAACACCGTGTTCGAGGAAGCGCTGAAAATGCGCGCCTCGGACATCCATGTCGAGCCCCAGGAAAAATCGCTGGCCATCCGGTTCCGCATCGACGGCATCCTGCACGTCCAGACCGAAGCCGACAGCAAGATCGCCACCGCGCTGGTGTTGCGCCTCAAGCTGATGTCCGGCCTCGACATTTCGGAAAAGCGGCTGCCGCAGGACGGTCGGTTCGCCATCCAGCTGCGCGGCAAGCCCGTCGACGTTCGTATTTCGACCATGCCGACCCAGTTCGGCGAGTCGGTGGTCATGCGACTGCTGGTCCAGAACGCGGGGCTGATGGATCTTTCCCGCCTGCACATGCCGCCCCGGGTGCTGGAGCGCTTTCGCAACGCGATCCACCGCCCGTCGGGCATCGTTCTCGTCACCGGCCCCACGGGTTCCGGCAAGACCACCACCCTGTACGCGGGCATGGGCGAACTCAATACGCCCGAGAAGAAGATCATCACCGTCGAGGACCCCGTCGAATATCGGCTGCCCGGACTCAACCAGGTGCAGGTACACGACAAGATCGACCTGTCCTTTGCCCGTGTCCTGCGCAGCGCGCTGCGCCAGGATCCCGACATCATCCTGGTGGGAGAAATGCGCGACCAGGAAACGGCCGAGATCGGCATGCGGGCCGCCATGACCGGCCATCTGGTGCTGTCGACCCTGCATACCAACGACGCGCTGTCCACCCCGATCCGTCTGCTCGACATGGGCGTGCCCCGCTACATGGTGGCGCTGTCGATCCAGATGGTCCTGGCGCAGCGCCTGCTTCGCGTCATTTGCGAAAACTGCGCCGAGCCCCACGAGTTGCTGCCGCACGAACGCGAATGGCTGCGTTTCGAGCTCGGCGATGCCATCGACGGCCACCGCTTCCGCAGCGGTCGAGGCTGTGCGCATTGCAGCAATACGGGCTATCAGGGCCGTCAGGCGGTCTACGAATTTCTGGAAATGTCCAGCGCGCTGGTCGAAGCGGTGAACCACGGCGATCCCAACGAATTCATCCAGGCCGGTCGCGAGCAGATGGCCGGCAATACCCTGCGCCGGGATGCGGTGCGGCTCGCCGTCGCGGGACGAACCACGGTCGACGAGGCGATGCGGGTTTCCAGCCAGTTCGAGGAGAATTGATCGGTGCCCGCCTTCGCCTATCGTGGCCGCGAAGCGGGCGGGGCGCTTGTCCAGGGCGTGCTGGAGGGCAATACCGCTGCGGCCGTGGCGGACGCCTTGTCCGGCACGGGCGTTACGCCGCTGGAAATTCGTCCGGCCCCGGCGGCCCCCGCCGGCAGCAAGTCGTCTTCGGGCACCAGCGTCGCGTGGTTTGCCGACAAGGTAGGGCATGTCGATATCCTGCTGTTCACCCGGCAGCTCCACACGCTGCTGAAAGCGGGCGTGCCGATCATGCGCGCACTGGCCGGCCTGCAGGATTCCAGCCAGAACGGCGCCATGAAGAGCCTGTTGGGCGAAGTTCGCCAGAGCCTGGAGAGCGGCCACGAACTGTCCGCTTCGCTGAGCCGGCACCCGAAAGCCTTTTCGAACTTCTATCTGGCCATGGTCCGCATCGGCGAGATGACCGGCCGACTGGAAGAGATATTCCTGCGGCTCTTCGACCACATGGAATTCGAGCGCTTCATGCGCGAACAGGTCAAGGCGGCCCTGCGCTATCCGAGCTTCGTCATCGCCGCCATGGCGGTCGCCTTGGTCGTCGTCAATATCTGGGTCATTCCGACTTTCGCCAAAGTCTTCCAGGGCTTCAACGCCGAGCTGCCGGTGCTGACGCGCGTGTTGATCGGCTTCTCCGAGTTTTCGGTGGCCTGGTGGCATGTCATCCTGGGCGCGTTGGTCATGGCGGCGCTCGCTTTTCGCGCCTGGCTCGGCACGCCGGGCGGCCGCTACGCCTGGGATAAGTGGAAGCTGGAAATCCCCATCGCCGGCAAGATCGTGCGCAAGGCGACGCTGGCCCGTTTCGCCCGCAGTTTCGCCCTCGCCCTGCGTTCGGGAGTGCCGCTGATGCAGGCGCTCAACACCGTGGGGCAGACGGTGGATAACGCCTTCGTCGCCGACAAGGTGGAGCAGATGCGCAATGGCGTCGAGCGCGGCGAGTCGATCCTGCGCGCCGCCATCGGCACCGGCGTGTTTACGCCGGTGGTGCTGCAGATGATCGCGGTCGGCGAGGAGTCGGGCACCATCGACGAAATGATGGAAGAAATCGCCGGCATGTATCAAAGCGAAGTCGAGTACGAACTCAAGACCCTGTCCCAGCAGATCGAGCCCGTTCTCATCGTCCTGCTCGGCATCCTCGTGCTGGTGCTGGCCCTGGGCATCTTCCTGCCCATCTGGGATCTGGGCAAGGTGGCGATCAAGAAATGAGCCGGCTGCCGCGCTTGCGCCCTTCGCCGGGGAGCGCCGGCTTCACGCTGATCGAACTGATCGTCGTCATCACCATCATCGCCGTGCTGGCGGCGGTGGCCTTGCCGCGCCTGATCGAGACCCAGCGCGACGCCCGGATCGCCAAGGCCAACGCCACCTACGGTGCGCTGCGGTCGGCGCTGGCGCTGGCGCGGGCGCGCTGCGAGCTCGATCTTGCCGGCACGACGCCGCCCGGCGGCGACGACTGCCGCAGCCAGCCGCCGGTGGTCGTCATGGACGGCCATCGCGTCGCGATCGTCAATCGTTTCCCGGCGGCCAGCGCTCAAGGCATCGACGTCGCGGCCGATATGAATCTCGCGGCAGACGGCTTCATCGCCAGCGACGGCAAGACTGCCAACAGCCAGGGCATCGTCGTGCCGAGCCGCACCTTCGAAGTCAGCGGCGGCAGGGCGCCGAATTGCCGGGTCACTTATCTGGAGGCCGCGCTCAATGGCGGGGTCGTCGTCGCACCGGAACTCAGCGTCGCCACGGAAGGCTGCTGAGGCCGGATATTGTTGTCGTCATAGGAGGTGTTCATGAACAAGCCCGTGCAATCTGGTTTCACCCTGATCGAACTGATCGTCGTCATCGTCATCCTCGGCATCCTGGCCGCGACGGCGCTGCCGAGATTCATCAATCTCAATGCCGAAGCGGCCAATGCCGCTGCGCAAGGCGTCGCGGGCGCCATCGCGTCCGGCTCGGCGATCAACTTTGCCGCGAGATCGGCTGGCAATGGCACAGCGGTTGACGTCAATGTCGCTAACGTGTGCACGTCGGCGATACTCGGCCCGCTCGTCACGGGTGTAACTCTGGTGGGCGCCGCGCCAGCCAATAACCGGGAATTCCAGATTACGGCCGACGGGGCAAATCCGACCGACTGCAGCGGCACGGCCGTTTCAGTGAGATGCGCGGTCACCGCGCAAGGGGGCACGGCTCAACCGGCCACCGTTATTTGCGCGCGCTGACGACCTGAGTCCGATGGCCTTCTGTGGTGCATGGAGGCTCCCGGAAGGCCGGAACTTCATTCGATTGAACGAGCGGTGGAAAGCCTGGGGGCTTGCCGCTGCGCTGGCCTTGGTGTCGGGCGCGGCGGAGGCGGCCACCTATGCCAACACCGCCGCGACCTTTGCCTGGATCGACGCCAGCAGCCACGCCCAGGTCGGCTACAACACCGTGCCGTACAAGTTCAACGGCACGCTCGGTTCATCGGTCTGCGGCACCACGCCGCCGGTGATCGACGACACCATCAGCGACGTCATTCCCCTGGGCTTCAACTTCTTCTACGGCGATCGCACGTTCGACGGCGTGCGCATCATGAGCAATGGTCGCCTGCAGTTCGTCAGCGCATCGCCGGCTTACGACAATACCACCTGCGGTTACGGCAGCCCGGTGACGCAACTGCCCATGCCCGACGCCGGGCTCAACTACACGATGCGCATTTTCGGCAACGATCTCGATCCGACCCTGAAGTCGGATGCCGCCGGATACAGCACCGGCTGCGCCAGCCGGACAGGCGCCAATGCCTGCTTCGTCAGTTACGCGACGATCGGCACTTCGCCCAACCGCCGCTTCGTGGCCACCTGGAACAACGTCCCGGAATGGGCTGCCACCAGCACTACCACGGGCAGCTACAACATCCAGATCATCGTGCAGGAAGACGGCGACTTCATCTATCAGTTCGGCGCCGACGTGCCCGGGCCGGGCGCCTTGACGGGCCAAGTGGGCTGGCAAGTGGCGACCACCGACTACGAGGCCCCGTCGGTGGGCTATCCGGCGGCCAACACGGCCATCCGTTTCTTTACCCCCCATCCGGTGCTGGAATACCGCATGGAGGAGGCGACATGGAGCGGGGCCGGCGCGGTAATCGACTCGAGCGGCGGCAACCGCAACGGCAACCCTGTCGGTGCCGCCCAAACCACGGCCTTCGGCAAGGTGTGTCGCGGCGTCAATATCCCCGCGGCGGGCAACAACGCCATCGACACGGCGACGCCGGTGGCCAGCATCGGCAATGCCGGCATGGTCGCCTTCTGGTACAAGGCGAATACCGCCTGGTCGGGCGCCGGCACGCAGGACGTCCAGTTGCTCGATGCCACCGCCGTCAATAATCAGTGGTTCTTCCTGGTCCGGCGCGGCGGCACCGGCGCCAATGCCGGCAAACTGCGCTTTGTCGTCACCGACAGCGCCAACAACGTGCGCATCGCCGAAACGCCGGCGCTGGCCGTGGCCGCCAATACCTGGAAGCATGTCGCCGTCACCTGGACGTTCAACAATCTCGCCGGCGGCAACAACGACCGGCTGCGAATCTATGTCGACGGCGTCTTGCAGGCCACGACGACCTTTACCTCGACGACCCTGACGCTGTCGTCGCAGATCGGTTCGCTCTACGTCGGCGGTTCGCGGTCCGGCCTGGCCGGACAAGGCGGCGCGCTGAACTCGGCCGACGGCGTGCTCGACGAGCTGAATATCTTCAACTACGAAGCGCCGGCGACCAAGGTGTCGCAGGTGATGACCCAGATCAAGACGCTTTGCCTCAACCATTTTGCCATCAGCCATGCCGGTTCGGCGCCGGCGTGCCTGCCGCCACAGGTCACCGTCACCGCCCATGCCCTGGATCACACCGCCATCGCCATCTCCGGCGCCATCAATCTCAGCACTTCCTCCGGCACCGGCACATGGTCGCTGCTCAGCGGGCGCGGTACCCTGGTCGGCGGCGCGCCCAACAGCGGCAACGCGACCTACCAATTCATCAGCGAATCGCAAGTAGTGCTGGCCTTGACGCATCCCGCCGGCAGTATGACGGCGCACGCCACCGACGGCACGTTCGGCGACCAGGAGAGCCCGGCGCTCACCATCACGAGTTGCGGCATCGGCAAGTTCAACGCCTGCGAAGTTTCTTCGCCCCGGTGCACGCCGGTGGCCGGGTCGAACGTCTATGGTCGCCTGTTCACCAAGCTGGCCAACACCGGGTTCCAGCTCGACCTGGTGGCGCTCGACAACGCCGGCTTGCGGGATGCCTCGTTCAACAAGTCGGCGACCATCAATCTGCTGGCCAATACCAACACGCCGGTACTCAATAGCGGCACGAACTGTCCGGCCAGCCAGACCGCGACCATCGGACTCGGCGCGGTGACGTTCGCCGGCGGGCGCGCCAGCGTCGCCGTTCCGTCGACTGCATTCGCTTCGGTCAGTCCGAACCGGGTCGCGTATCGGGATGTGCGCGTTCAGTTCGTCTGCGGCGCCGGCAGTTGCTCGCCCGCCGTCACCGTCTGCGCGCCCGATGCGTTCTCGGTGAGGCCCGCACAGTTTACTGTGACGTCGAACGCCAATGCCGACGGCACCGGCGCGAGCGCGAGCGCCACGCCGCGGATTGTGACCGGTGCGGCGTTCAATCTGCTTGCCGGCGCTTCCACCTCGGGTTACGACGGAGTGCCGAACTTCGACGGGAGCAAGGCTGAATGGCTGTCGCCCCCCGTGGGCGGGCGTGCCGGCGGAGTCGGCACCGTGTTCGGCTACTTAACGACGCCGGCCGCGATCGGCACGGGCAATGGCGCTGCCGGCACCAATTTCGTCTATGACGAAGTCGGTTATTTTCGGTTGCGGGGCGCAGGGGTGTACGACACCAGCTACGTCGCCTATTCCGGCGATGTCGGCAACGGCGACTGCATTGCCGGCTCGTTCGCCAACACGGCCGATGCCTCGGGCCGCATCGGTTGCCTGATCGCCAACACCGGACCAACCAACTATTTCGGCCGCTTCATTCCGCATCATTTCGACGAAGTGGTGACGCATGGTTGCCCTGCCGGCAGCTTCACCTACTCCGCCCAGCCGTTCGGTCTGCGGGTGACGGCCCGCAACGCTTCGAACGCCACCACCCAGAACTACAGCCAGTCTTTCGCCCAGACGCTGACGCTCTCCGAGGCGAATGGCGTCACCGGCGGCAGCCTGGCGCCCACCAGCCACGCGGCGACGGTGTTCACGGGCGGCATCGCCAACCTGACGCCGACTTATACCTTCACGCGGACGGTGCCCGATCATGCGCCGGCCATCATCAAGCCGCGCGCTGTCGATGCCGACGGTGTGTCCTCGGCCGCCGGCAGCGAAGCCACCACGCTGGTCCGGATCGGCCGCCTGAGATTGTCGAACGTCTATGGCTACGCCGCGCCGCTCAACATGCCGGTCGAAGCGCAGTACTGGACCGGCCAGTCATGGCTGCGCAACGCCGACGACGCCTGCACGGCGCTGGCGGCCAGTAATCTGCGCATGACGCCGGCCGGCTGGGGCCTTGCCGCGCCAGGCACGCTGGCGGGCGGCGCTGGCCAGATCGTCCTGACCCCCACCGGTCCGGGCAGCGTCAATGTCTGCGCCGATCTCGGCGCCGACCACGGTGTCACTTGCGTCGCCACCGGTGCCGGCCTGGCATGGCTGCAAGGAAAGTGGCCGGGCGCGGCGACGTTCGACAACGACCCGTCCGCCATTGCCACCTTCGGTGTCTTCAGTCCCGAGGGCCGCAAGGGCGTGTACAACCGCGAGATGTACTGATGATGCGTCATCGTACTGGAGCCGGCCACCGGGGCTTCACGCTGGTGGAACTGATTACCGTGCTGATCCTGCTCGGCATCCTGGTCTTCGTCGCATTGCCGCGCTTGCAGCAGACGGCGAGCTTCGGTCAGCTCGGCTTCCGCGACCGCGTCGGCGCCGCGCTGCGTTTCGCGCAAAAGTCAGCCGTGGCGCAGCGCCGATTGGTTTGCGCGACCGTGGCGGCCGACCGGCTCACCTTGAAGGTCGCTGCCGCCTTCGGTGACGCCGCCTGCCCCAACCCCATGGCGGGTCCGGCCGGCGCCAACCCCGCCGCCCTGGCCCCTTCGGCCGCGACGATTTTGAGCGCGGCACCGGCCGGGCCCCTGTATTTCCAGCCCTCGGGTACCGTCACCAGTGATGGTGCCGGCGTCACGCCGACCGATTTCGTGCTGAGCGTCACCGGCCAAGCGCCGATGACTGTTCACGGAGCTACCGGCCTTGTCGATTAGGCGCGCTTCTCACCAGCGCGGCATGACGCTGTTGGAACTGGTGCTGGCCATCGCCGTCATCGGCATCGGGCTGGCCGGCCTGCTGGTCGCCTTCAATCAGGCGGTGTTTCGCTCGGCCGATCCGCTGGTGCGCAAGCAGATGCTGGCCATTGCCGAGGAAATGATGGAGGAGGTCCGGCTCAAGCCCTTCGCGCCGGTGGCCAGTGTCGCGCCCGCCGCCTGCGCGCGCAACACCTACAACGATATCGACGACTACAACGGTTATGCCGCCGCCGCGGTATGCGATATCGACGGCAATGCCATCCCATCGCTGGCGGCCTACGGCGTCACGGTCACCGTGACGGCCGCCAATCTTCCCAATGGCGTTGCCGCGAAGCGCATCGTGGTTACCGTCAGCCACGGCGGCGACACGCTGACGCTGACCGGCTACCGCACCAATTGGGCAGCCTAGCGATGAACCGCGCCAAGGGCTTCACGCTGCTGGAACTGGTGCTGGTGATCGTCATCACCGGCGTGATGGCCGCCGCCATCGCCGTATTCGTCAAGCCAGCGGTCGACGCCTATTTCGACACGCGCCGTCGCGCGGAACTGAGCGACGCGGCCGACACGGCGCTGCGGCGCATCGGCCGCGAGGTGCGGCGTGCCGTGCCGAACTCGATCCGCATTCCCAACGATCAATGCTTCGAACTGGTGCCGACCAAGAGCGGCGGCCTCTACCGCCGGGCGGCGGACATCGTCAACGCCAACTCTGATCCGCTCGACAGTACCGGGCCCGACAGCGCGTTCGACGTGTTGTCGCCGCTGGCCGTCGTCCCTGTGGCGGGCGACTTCGTGGTGATCGGCAACCAGAACACCAATGACGTTTACGCCGGACCCACGCGCGGCACGGTCGGCGCCTGGAGCAGTCCGCCCGCCCCCGGGGGGGCCGCCGTGGGTGTCGGCCGGATCGCGCTGGCGGCGCCCACCCAGTTCCCCGCCGGCTACGACGGCGGGCGTTTCCAGGTTGTCGACGGCAACGAACAGGCAGTGTTCTACCTCTGCCGGCATACCGGCGAAGCCAACGGCAACGGTAAGGGCGAGTTGCTGCGCCTGGTGCGGACCTTCGACGCCGCCTATCCCACGGCCTGCCCCGCGGAAGGGGGGGTGCCGCTGGCGACCCGCGTGGCGTCGTGCAGTTTCGTCTACGACCCGAACCACGGCGCCACGCAGCAGTCCGGCTTCGTCTGGATGCGCATCGAGCTTCTGTCGGGAGGCGAACGCGTCGCGCTGGCCCACGGCATGCACGTGAGCAACGTGCCATGAGCCGACGTCAGCGGGGTTTCGGCGCGGTCGCCGTCATCATGATCCTGGTGATCCTGGCGGCGCTTGCCGCCGGTATCGTCAGCGTTTCGACCAGCCAGCAGATGGCCTCGGCCCAGGACGTGTTGGCGGCGCGCGCCTGGCAGGTGGCTTCGGCCGGCACCGAAGGCGGCCTGTTTCGCGCCTTGCAGAACGCGGCCTGCGGTACCGAGACCTGGACCAGCGCCGACGACCCGGCGTTCAAGGTCACGGTGGTCTGCACGTCCGGCGACTTCAACGATGGCGAAACCGTTCCGGGCACCGCGCGGCGCTTGCGCGTGTTTCGCGTGGTAGCCACCGCCTGCAACGGCGGCGCGACCACTTGTCCGGACAATGCCGCTGCCAGCGGCGCCGGGTATGTCGAACGGCAACGCATCGCGCTCGCCTATTGCGAGTGGACCGGTCTCGCCTGCGCTGGGCCATGAAAGGGCGGTAACCACGGCTATTGCGCCGGTATTTCCGGCATCAAAGCGGGGCTGCCTGTCGATAATGCTTCGATCGGGCGTGGCGGATGGAAGCGCCCTAACATTTTGGCGCTCGGTCGAGACCTCATGTGGCCTTTCCGACTCAATTCGGGCAGCGAAAACGCTTGGACCTCGGTGGTGTTCGACAGCCAGACGGTTCATGTCGCCGGCGTCGCCGGTGTCGGCGTGGCGCCCGGCTCGACGCCGGTGCTGAAAGCCTGGGATTCGTATCCTCGCGAGGGCGGCGATCTCGATGTGCTGAAGCGGCTGCATGGCGCCAGGCGCCTCGGCGCCGGCCGTTGCACCTTGTTGCTGCCGCATGGCCAGTACCAGTTCCAGCCGATCGATGCGCCGGAAGTGCCGGCGACCGAGCTGCGCGATGCCGTCCGCTGGAAAATCAAGGATACGGTCGATTTCCCGGTCGAGGACGCCGGCATCGACTGCCTGCCCCCGGTGGCGGCGGGTCGCGCCAACCAGATTTACGCCGTGGCCGCCAGTCGCGCCATCCTGCAATCCTGGGTCAGGCTGTTCCAGGACGCCAAGGCGCCCCTGGACGCCATCGACGTGCCTGAACTGGCCCAGCGCAATATCGCCGCGCTGTTCGAGGAGGCGAACCGCGGCCTGGCCCTGCTGGCCTTCGATGGCACGGGCGGCCGCCTGACTTTTACCTTCGGCGGCGAGTTGTACTTCACCCGCCATATCGATGTTTCTCCCGGGGAAATCGGCGCCGAGACCGCCTCTGACTTGCGCGAGCGCGTGCTGCTCGACGTCCAGCGCACCCTCGACAACGTCGACAGGAGCTACAGCGGCATCCCGATCGCCCGGCTGTTGGTATCGCCGCCGCCCGGGGCGGCGAATTTCGTCGACTACCTGCGCGAGAATCTCTATCAGCCGGTCGAACCGCTCGATCTCGGACAGCGCATCGACCTGGCCGGATTTCCCGCGCTCGCCCATCCTGCCGCCCAGGGTCGCGCGCTGCTGGCGATCGGCGCCGCGCTGCGCGGTATGGAGTCGCCGACATGAGCCGTCAGATCAATCTCTACGATCCATCGCTGCGCCGCCAGCGGCACTGGCTGACCATGGCCCATCTCGTTTTCGCCCTGGCCGTGATCGCCGCCTTGCTGCTTGGCTGGGGCGCGTGGGCGCGCATCGACGCCGACCGCATGGCGACGCAGTTTGCCGCGCTGGACGCCCGGACTCAGGCGGCGCGCGAGGAATCGGTGGCCCTGGCCGGCCGGCTGGCGGGCCGCAAGCCCGACGCGAAGCTGGAGCGCGATCTCGCCGCTGCGAAGGAATTGCTCGATATCCGCCAGGGAATCCTCGACAAGCTGGGCGAAGGCGCGGCGCCGGCGGTCGGCAATCACGCCGAACATCTGCGCGGCCTGGCGCGGCAAAGCCTGGACGGCCTGTGGCTGACGGGCTTTTCGGTCGGCGCCGACGGCTGGCGCATGGAAATCCGCGGCCGCACGCTCGACCCCGCCCTGCTGCCCCAATACATCCGCCGGCTCAATGCCGAAGCGGCTTTTCGGGGGCATCGCTTCGCCAAAGTGAGCTTGAGCACGCCTGCCGCCGCGCCCGGCATGGCGGCGCCGGCGTTCCACGAGTTTGCGCTCGGGCCGGAAGACGAGGCCGGCCGCGCCGGGGCGGCGCCATGAACGCGACCTGGCGGGCCTGGGCCGACCGCTATGCTGCGCTGAGCCGGCGCGAGCAGATCATGGTGGCGCTGGCTTTGGTCGCGGCGGTCGGATTTCTGCTCATGACGCTCTGGGTCGATCCGGCGACTCGTCGCGGCAGCGAGCTGCGCACTGGCTTGAGCGGGCGCCAGAACGAGCTGGCGGTCCTCGAAAGCCAGATCGCCAGCCTGAAGTCGCAGCTCGAGAACCCGGATGCGGCCGGTCGCCGCCAGCTGGCGGAACTCCAGGCGCGGCTGGGTGCCATCGACGCGCAGATCGGCAAGCTGGATGACAAGCTGGTGCCGCCACAGCGCATGGGACAGGTGCTGCAGGCCGTCCTGGCACGGCATCGCGGCCTGACGCTGGTCGGCTTGCGCTCGCTGGCGCCCGAACCGCTGCTGGTGCTGCCGACCCTGGACAAGCGCGGCAGCGACGGCAAGCCCGGCGGCAACAGCAAGCCCGATGAGGCGCGCCAGGAAAACATCTATCGGCATGGCCTCGAAGTCCGGCTGACGGGGAACTACGCCGATCTGCTCGGCTACGTCACCGAGCTGGAAAGGGCGCCCCAGCGACTGCTGTGGGGCGGCATGGCGCTGAGCGTGACGGCCTATCCTCGCAGCGAGCTGACGCTGACCGTCTATACGCTCAGCCGGGACCGGGACTGGCTGGCGGTATGAGGCTCGCACGCTCCCTCGCCGCGCTGGCGCTTGCCCTGACGACGGCCCCGGCCCTGGCGCAAAACCTGCCCGATCCGACGCGCCCGCCCGCCGCGTTCGAGGCCAGCGCCTCGACGCCCGCCGCCGGTGCGGCTGCGGCGCCGGCACCGGGCCTGCAGTCGATCGTGCGCCGGCAGGGTGCGCGCTCCGCCGCCATCATCAACGGCACCTATGTCGAAATCGGCGGCAAGATCGGCGAGGCAAGGCTGGAGCGTGTCGGCGAGGATTCGGTCGACCTGCGATCGGCGACCGGGCGGGAGACCCTGTATCTCACACCGGGCGTCGGCAAGCAGGTCGCGCCGACGGATGCGAGCGTGGCGAAACGACCGCGCGGCAAGACGGAAAAGGCAAACAGGCCATGAAGAGCATATATTTGACGATGACATGGGCGTGCATCGCCACGCTGCTGGCCGCTTGCGCGCCGCCGCAGCTCCGCCCCGGCGCCGTGCATGAACGGATCGGCGAGGAACTCCGACAGGCCGCGGCCGAGCGACCGGCGCGCGATCCGGCCGCCGACCAGGCCCTGGTGCCGCCGCTGGCGGTCGAAATGCCCAAGCCGGTCGAGGCGGAGCCGCGCTTCGACCTGAATGTCGTCAACGCGCCGGCGGCACAGGTGTTCTCCGCCATCGTCACCGGCACGCGCTACAACATGCTGGTGCCGCCGGATGTCGGCGGCCAGGTCACCCTCAGCCTCAAGGACGTGACGGTGCGCGAAGCGCTCGACGCCATCCGCGACCTGTACGGCTACGAGTATGCCGTCAAGGGCAATCGCATCATCGTTCAATCCAACAATCTGCAAACGCGGGTAGGCTTCCCAGCGCCGGGGCGCCAGCGAGCTGCGCGTCACGTCGAGCGCCATCACCAGCAGCGGCGGGCCGTCGACCACGACCACCACCTCGGCCAGCGGCGCCGTCGTGCCCAGTCCGGGCGTGCCCGGCGCGGGCAGCGTGCCCAATGTCTACACCAGCCGGGTCCAGACCACCACCGAGAACGACTTCTGGGGCGGGCTGACCGTCGCCCTGACCGCCATCGTCGGCAACGCCGAAGGGCGCAAAGTGGTCGTCAATCCGCAGTCGGGCGTGATCGTCGTCAGTGCCTTGCCGCGCGAGATCCGCCAGATCGAGGCCTACTTGAGGGCGACGCAGACGGTGGTGGACCGCCAGGTGATGCTCGAGGCCAAGATTCTCGATGTGATGTTGAGCGAGCAGTTTCAGGCAGGCATCAACTGGGCCGCGTTCCACACGGGTTCGCGCGGCCAGTCGGCGATCGGCGTGGTGGCGCCGGGCAGCAGGCTGGCGGCCGCCGAGGCCGGCGCCGCCAAGCCATTGTCATCGACTTCGGTCGATGCCTTGCCCGGCCGCCTCGGCTCGATGGCGGCCACCTCGCTCGGCCAGGGCTTCATGGGCCTTGCGCTGCAGACCGCCAATTTCGCCGCCCTGCTCAACTTCCTCGAAGGGCAGGGCACGGTCACCGTGCTGTCGAGTCCGCGCATTGCCACCATCAACAACCAGAAGGCGGTGCTCAAGGTCGGCACCGACGAGCTGTTCGTCACCAACGTCACCACCACCACGACGTCGACCAGCAGCGGTTCGGTCAGCACGCCCAGCCTGACGCTGCAGCCCTATTTTTCGGGCATTTCGCTCGACGTGACGCCGCAGATCGACCAGGACAACAACATCGTTCTGCACATCCATCCCGCCATCAGCGTGGTTACCGAGAAGACCAAGCTGATCGATCTCGGCGCGACGCTCGGCACGTTCTCGCTGCCGCTGGCCTCGAGCAGCATCAACGAAACCGACAGCGTGGTGCGCGTTCGCGACGGCAACATCGTCGCCATCGGCGGCCTGATGACGCAAAGCCAGACCAACGATCGCAGCCAGCTGCCCGGCCTCGGCGACGCGCCCGCGGTCGGCGTGCTGTTCGGCCAGCGCGCGCGCTCGGGCAGCAAGCGCGAGCTGGTCATTCTGCTCAAGCCGACCGTCATCACCGACGACCGCCCCTGGCTGCGCGACCTCGAGCAGACCGGCGAACGCATTCAGAAGCTCGATCCGCGCGAGTTCATGACCGACCTTCGCTGACGCGCATGTATCTTGGTCACTTCGGGCTGACCGAGCTGCCGTTCGGCATCACGCCCGACACCCAGTTCATCTACGCCGACGCCGCGCACCAGGAAGCCCTGAATACGCTGCTGCTGGCCATCCAGAGCGGCGAGGGCTTCGTCAAGATCACTGGCGAGGTCGGCACCGGCAAGACCTTGCTGTGCCGGCACCTGCTCGCCACGCTGGGCGAGAACTGCGTGGCCGCCTACATACCCAACCCCCAGGTCGACCCGAAGGCATTGCTCGTCGAGCTCGCCGACGAACTGGATGCGCCGGCGGCCGAAGGCCGGGCGGTGGTGCATGTCGTCCGGCGCATCAACGGCCGGCTGCTCGATCTGGCGCGCCAGGGCAAGACCGCCGTGCTGTGCATCGACGAGGCGCAGTCGATGCCGATGCTGACGCTGGAGACGCTGCGGCTGATTTCGAATCTCGAGACCGAAAAGCGCAAGCTGATCCAGATCGTGCTGTTCGGTCAACCGGAGCTGGATGAAAAACTGCGCGAGCCGCGGGTCAGGCAACTGCGCCAGCGCATCGCCTTCCATTACCGGCTGCCCGGCCTGCGCCGCGACGAGGTCGACGCCTATGTCGAGCATCGCCTGCGCGTCGCCGGCTACCGCGGCGAGGGCCTGTTTTCCGGGCCGGCGCGCGCGGCCTTGCATCGCCATTCCGGCGGCATGCCGCGCCTGGTGAACATCCTGGCCAACAAGGCCTTGCTCGCCGCCTTCGGCGCGGGCGAAGCGCGCGTGCGCTGGCGTCACGTGCGCGCTGCCGCGCGCGACACCGAAGGCGCGATCAACGTCGACTGGCTGTGGGGGTGACATGAGCCTGATCAACCAGATGCTGCGGGATCTCGACCGTCGGGACGCTTCAGCGGCCGAGCGGACGGGATGGTCCGGTCAAGTGAAAGCCCTGCCGCCTCCCCGGCGGGTTTCCTGGCCCCGGCGGCTGTTGATCGGCGGCGTCGCGGCCGGCGCCTTGGCGCTCGGAGTCGCGCTCTGGCCCGGGTTCGAAAGTCAGCCGTGGCAACACGCCGCGCCCATGGCATCGTCGTCACCCAACGCCACGGCTGCGCCGTCGCCGCCGCCGTCATCCACGACCGCATCCACTGCCGCGGCCGGCGCACGGACGCCCTCGCCGGTCCCATCAGCCCCATCGGTTCCGCCGGCCCCACCAGCCTCGATCGCCGCCATGCCGGCCTTGGTGGTGCCGATGCCCGTGGTCAAGGCCGCGCCGAAACCGGCGGTCAAGCGCGATCTGGTCGAACCGCCATCGCCGCCCGCCGAACCGACGCCCGCGCCGAATGCCGCCGAACCGGTGCAGACCGCTGCGCCGGCGCCATCGCCCCAGGCCGCGGCGCCAGCGGCCGAGACCGCGGCGGCCATCAACAAGCGCCCGCTCGGTCCTGCCGGCGAGGAGGGCGTCGATGCAGAATACCGGCGGGGCATGGCGGCTTACCGGCAGGGGCAGTCGAGCGAGGCCATCGCGCGCTTCCGGAGCGTCCTGGCCGCCGATTCCCGTCACGTCGCGGCGCGCCAGGCACTGCTCAGCATGTTGATGGCCCAACAGCACTGGTCCGAAGCGCAGGCCGTGGCCAGCGAGGGGCTGGCGCTGGACGCGACGCAGTCCGGCTGGGCGATGACGCTGGCGCGGCTCCAGTTCGAGCAGGGCAAGGTGGCCGAGGCCGAGCGCACCATGGCCGCGCACCGGCGCCACGGCGAGCGCAGTCCGGACTACCTGGCGTTTCACGGCCTGCTGCTGGAGAAGCTCGACCGGCGCGACGAAGCGCGCGCCGCGTACCTGAAAGCGCGCGAATCCGGCAAGCTGACGCCGGAGCTTGCCGAGGCGATCGAGCAGCGCCTGCGCTAATCACGCCGCATCGCCGGCCTCGGGCCACCCACGGTCAATGGAATGCTGCGGGTAGCGGCCGGCATGTAAGGCGTTCCACCCTCCTCAGTCCTTCAAGGCCCGTGCCGCCACCCAGTTGATGACCCGTACGGCGCCGCTCGCCTTCAGCGTGCGCGCGAACTCGTCGAGCGTGGCGCCCGTGGTCATGACGTCGTCGACCACGACGACGCTTTTGTCCGACAAGTCCAATGCGCATTCGAAGGCGTGGCGGACGTTCTTGCGCCGCTCTTTCCACGGCAGCGTCGCCTGCGGCGCAGTGTCGCGGCTGCGCCGGCAACCGTCCAGCGCCAGCGGCAGCGCCAGCGCGCGGGCCAGCGGCCGCGCCAGTTCCACGGCCTGGTTGAAGCCGCGCGCGCGCAGGCGTTCGGCCGAGAGCGGCAGCGGCACGACGATATCGCCCGCCGGCGCGCCGGCGGCCCGCATTGCGTCGGCCAGAAAGTCAGCCGTGGCGAGACGCCGCCGGTACTTGAGCGCCTGGACGAGCTTGTCGAGCGGGAAGGCGTAGCGGAACGCGGCGACGGTGGCGTCGAAATGCGGCGGCGACTTCAAGCAGGCGCCGCAGGTCGCCCCGCCCGGCGAGGCCTCGGCGCAGACCGGACACCGGGCATGGGGCAGTTGGGGCAGTTCGCGCGCGCAGGCGGCGCAGAGCAAGGCCGCTCCGGAGAAGTCGCCGCAAAGCAGGCAATCCTGCGGCAGCAGCGCGGCCATCCCATTTCGCCAAATTGACAAGCCTGGCTCCTTCGCCGATCATCCCGCCTCCGATTTTGCCAAAGTTTCCCGCAATGACCGTAGCCACCGCCACCGCGCGCGCCGCCGCCGCACCCATCTCTGCCGCCTGGAGCACTGCCACCGTCGAGGCGCTGTTCGAACTGCCTTTCGCCGACCTGCTGTTCCGCGCCCAGCAGGTGCATCGCGCGCACTTCGACGCCAACGCCGTCCAGCGCTCGACCCTGCTTTCGATCAAGACCGGCGGCTGCTCCGAGGATTGCGGCTACTGCTCGCAGTCGGCGCGCAGGGGCACCATCGAGCGCGAGAAACTGCTCGAACTGGACGAGGTCAAGGTCGCCGCCAAAGCCGCCAAGGAAAAGGGCGCCAGCCGCTTCTGCATGGGCGCGGCCTGGCGCGGCCCGAAGGACGGCGATCTCGACAAGGTCATCGAGATGGTGCGCACCGTCAAGGACCTCGGCATGGAAACCTGCCTGACGCTGGGCCTGCTCGGTCCCGGCCAGGCCGAGAAGCTCGCCGCCGCCGGCCTCGACTACTACAACCACAACCTCGACACCGGCGCCGAGTTCTACGACCTGGTCATCACCACGCACAGCCAGCAGGCGCGCATGGAAACGCTGATACGCGTGCGCGACGCCGGCATGAAGATCTGCTGCGGCGGCATCGTCGGCATGGGCGAATCGCGCCGCGTGCGCGCCTCGCTGCTGGCGCAGCTGGCCAACCTGAACCCGGCGCCCGAGTCGGTGCCGATCAACCATCTCGTCGCCATTCCCGGCACGCCGATGGAAAACGCGCCGCCGCTCGACCCCTTCGAGTTCGTGCGCACCATCGCTGCCGCGCGCATCGCCATGCCGACTTCCTGGGTGCGCCTGTCCGCCGGCCGGCACGAGATGAGCGACGAATTGCAGGCGCTGTGCTTCCTGGCCGGCGCCAACTCGATCTTCTACGGCGACAAGCTGCTCACCACCGGCAACACCGAGGCGGAGCGCGACGAGGCGCTGTTCGACCGGCTGGGGCTCAAGGCGGTGTGATGCGCGACGATTTTTCCCGCGCCGCGGCTTCCTACGATGAAGCCGCCGTGCTGGCGCGGGAAGTCGGCGAGCGCATGGCGGCGCGGCTCGACTATGTGAAACTGACGCCCCGGCGTATCGGCGACATCGGCTGCGCCACCGGCGACGGCATCCGCGAACTGCGGCGCCGCTACCCCGAGGCGCTGCCGCTGGCGGTCGATTTTGCGCCGCCGATGCTCATGGCCGTCAGGGCGCGCGTGCCGCTGATGCAGCGGCTGCGCGGCAAGGCCCCGCGCCTGGTCAACGCCGACGTGCGGGCGCTGCCGCTGGCCGCCGGCAGTCTCGATCTCGCCTGGTCGAACCTGGTGCTGCACTGGCTCGACGATCCGCTGCCGGCGTTCCGGGAACTGCATCGCGCGCTCGCCGTCGGCGGCCTGCTCACGTTCTCCCTGCTCGGCCCCGACACGTTGAAGGAGCTGCGCGCGGCGGGCGCGACCGCGCTGCGCCGCTTTCCCGACATGCACGATATCGGCGACATGCTGGTGGCCGCCGGCTTCGCCGAGCCGGTGATGGACATGGAGATGATCGCGTTCGAGTATCGCCGGCCGCGCCAGCTGCTGGCCGACCAGCGCCATCTCGGCGTGCGCGACGGCCTGCTCGGCCATATGGGTTGGCGCGATTGGCGGCGCGTGTTCGCGGGCTGGAACCGCAGCGCCACCTTCGAGATCGTCTACGGCCACGCCTGGAAGGCGGAGGCGAAGAAAGCGCCTGACGGCCGCGACATCGTCAGGTTTACGCGATGAAGAAGACCCGTCGGAAAAAGCTGAAAGTCAGCCGTCGCAACACGCTGGCCGTGGCGCCGATCATGAAGAAGGGCGGTCCGCACCAGCGTCTGGACAAGCATGCGCCGCGCGCCAGGCAGGCGGCGCGCGCGCGGCGGCAGATTGGCGACGACGTCAGCGACGAACCTGGATCGGAATGATGCGGCGGCGCGGCACCAGGGGCCTGCGCCAGTCGTCGATGCGCCACCAGGCGCGCAGGCCGAGCAGCACGGCGAGGATGACGCCGTAGAGCGCCGGTTCGCGCACATCGACCTTGACCATCCAGGTGAAGTGCAGGACGGCCAGCAGCGCTGCGGGATAGATCAGGCGGTGCAGGCGTTGCCAGCGTTGCCCGCCGAGCCGGCGGATCATGGCCTTGGTCGACGTCGCCGCCAGCGGCGCGAGCAGCAGGAAAGTCGCCATGCCGACGGTGATGAACGGCCGCTTGAGAATGTCGCGGCCGATTTCCGCCCAGTCGAAGAACTGGTCGAGCCAGAGATAGGCGATGAGATGCAGGCTGGCGTAGAAGAAGGCGAACAGGCCGAGCATGCGCCGCAGCTTCAGCAACCAGGCCCATCCGCTCAGCCGTCGCAGCGGCGTGACGGCCAGCGTGATCAGCAGCAAGCGGAGCGCCCAGTCGCCGAGGCCGCGGGTCAAGGCCTCGATGGGATTGGCGCCGAGCGTGTCCTGCCAGAGCCCCGCGGCGTAATGCGCCAAGGGCAGCAGGCAGAGGATGAACAGCGCGGTCTTGAGCGCGGCAATGTACTTGGCCATCAGTAGAACTTTCGCAGGTCCATGCCGGCGTAAAGCGGGCCGACCTGCTCGGCGTAGCCGTTGAACAGCTGCGTCGGCCGCTTGAGGAAATCGCCGATGCGGCGCTCGCGCGCCTGGCTCCAGCGCGGATGGCTGACTTCGGGATTGACGTTGGCGTAGAAGCCGTATTCGTCGGGCTGCAGCTTGTTCCAGGTGGTGAGCGGCTCCTTGTCGGTGAAGCGGATGCGCACGATGGACTTGGCGCTCTTGAAGCCGTATTTCCACGGCACGACCAGCCGGACCGGCGCGCCGTTCTGCTTGGGCATGACTTCGCCGTAGAGACCGACGGCGGCGAGCGTCAGCGGATGCATGGCCTCGTCGAGGCGCAGGCCCTCGGTGTACGGCCAGTCGAGGAGCGGCAGGCGCACGCCCGGTTGCGTGTCGGGCTGCACGACGGATTCAAGCGCGACGTAGCGCGCGCTGCCCAGGGGCTCCACCTGCTTGAGCAGCGTCGACAGGGAGAAGCCGACCCACGGCACCACCATGCTCCAGCCCTCGACGCAGCGCAGGCGATAGACGCGCTCCTCCAGCGGCGCGAGCTTGAGGATGTCCTCGATGGCCAGCATCCGCGGCTTGTGCACCAGTCCGTCGAGCGTGACCGACCAAGGCGAGGTGCGCAGCCGGTGGGCGCGTTCGGCCGGAATGTCCTTGCCGCTGCCGAATTCGACGAAGTTGTTGTAACCGGTGACGTGCCGGTACGGCGTCGGTTCTTCGGGGGTCGAGTAGGGACTGGCGGCTGCCGCCGGCAGCCTGTCTCCGGCATGAGCGTCCGACAGCGCGAGGACCAGGGCGCCGCCCGCGGCCAGGCGGAGAAATTGCCGGCGCTCCGCGAAGACTGACTTTGGCGTGATCTCGGAAGGCGGAACGTCGTGCGGGCGCTGGATGAGCATGATGCGCGTTCGACTCGCGGTGACCTCGGCAAGTTTCCGCGAAAGCGGCCGGGCAAGCAAAAAAGGGCGGCTGCGCCGCCCCTTGCACCAGGAGGGGAATGGGCTCAGCGCAGGCCGGCGATGTAATCCGACACCGCCTTGATTTCGGCGTCGGTCATCTTGATGGCGATCATGCGCATCATCTTGTTCGGGTCGTTGCTGCGCGTTCCGTCGCGGAAGGCCTTGAGTTGGGCCTCGATGTACTCGGCGAACTGGCCGCCGATGCGCGGATATTGCGCCGGGATGCCGGCGCCGGCCGGGCCGTGGCAGGCTGCGCAGGCCGGCAGGCCTTTGGCCATGACGCCGGCGCGATAGAGTTTCTGGCCGGCTTCGATGGTCTCGCGGTTCCTGGCTTTTTCGCCGATGAGGGTCTGGGCGGCGAAGTAGGCCGCCAGATCGCGCATCTGATCCTCGTTGTAGGCGGCGATCATGCCGTTCATGACGGCGTTGACGCGTACCGGCTGCTTGCCTTCCGCCGCCTTGAATTCCTGCATCTGCTTGAACAGGTACTCGGCATGCTGCGCGGCCAGCTTCGGATTGGCGGACTGGACGCTGTTGCCGTCGGCATTGTGGCAGGCCGCACACACCGTCGAGGCGATTTCCTTACCCTTGGCCGGGTCGCCCTTATAAGGGGCCTTGGCGGGTTCGCTGGCATTGGCGATGGCGGCAACCGCGAGCAGCGCGGCCGTCAGCGTGGGCAGCATCGGCGAATGCTTCATGAGGTGCTCCTGGGCGGTCCGGAATGGGTACATAAACATGTTATTCTAACCCGACCCATCGATCACGCGCCCGCAGCCCCGTCATGTCCCTGTTTCGCCACGCGGTCTTCGAGATATCCGTCGCGAAGCCGCAGGATCTGCCGGAAGCGACAGGACCGGAAATCGCTTTTGCCGGCCGTTCCAACGCCGGAAAATCGTCGGCCATCAATACCTTGGTCGGCCATACCCGGCTTGCGTTCGTGTCGAAGACTCCCGGCCGCACCCAGTTGATCAACCTGTTCCGACTTCGCAACGGCGCCGCGCTGGTCGATCTGCCGGGATACGGATACGCCGACGTGCCGGAGAAGATCAGAAAGCAGTGGCAAGGCCTGCTGGAAACCTATCTCGCGCGCCGCCAGGCCTTGGCGGGCCTGGTGATGATCATGGACGCGCGCCGGCCGCTGACCGATCTCGACCGGCAGATGATCAACTGGTTCGGTCCCACCGGAAAGCCGATCCATTGCCTGCTCACCAAGGCCGACAAGCTGACCCGGCAGGAGCAGACCAAGGTGCTGCGCCAAGTTCGCGCCGAAGTCGCCGACGCCGGCTCGCCGATCACCGCGCAGCTCTTTTCGAGCCTGAAGAAGCTGGGCATCGAGGACGCGGAAACCGTGATCGCCGCGTGGCTGGAACAGCCTTTGTGACGCCGGAAAAAGAAAGAAGCCCCCGGCCAAAGGGGAGAGACCGGGGGCGAATTGCCTTAATGGGGTTAAGGCACCCGCTCAGGGAGGTGAAGCGGGGGATGACCGCACGTCATCCGAAGCATAAGATTGTGGCGAGCGACGAAAGTTCCATTGACATTTTTATGAGATATCCATGAACCAGAAAGGTGCATTCCCCGCCACGCGCATGCGCCGCATGCGCCGAGATGATTTTTCACGCCGGCTGATGAGGGAAAGCGCCCTCAGCGCCGACGACTTCATCTATCCTGTCTTCATACTCGACGGGCAGGGCCGGACCGAAGCCGTCGCCTCGATGCCCGGCGTCGAGCGCATGAGCCTGGACAAGCTGTTGCCGGTGGCCGAGCGCGCGGCTCGCTTGGGGATTCCGGCGCTGGCGTTGTTTCCGGTGATCGATGCCGCGAAGAAATCCCTGGCGGCCGACGAGGCCTGGAATCCCGAGGGATTGGTGCCGACCGCGGTGGCCGCCCTCAAGAAGGAACTGCCCGAACTCGGCATCATCACCGACGTGGCGCTCGATCCCTACACCAGCCATGGCCAGGACGGCCTGATCGACCCGGCCGATCCGACCGGCTACGTCATGAACGACGAGACGGTCGAGGCGCTGGTCAAGCAGGCGCTGTGCCAGGCGCGTGCCGGCGCCGACGTAGTGGCGCCGTCGGACATGATGGATGGCCGCATCGGCGCCGTGCGCGGCGCGCTCGATGCGGCACGGCTGATCCATACGCGCATCCTCGCGTATGCCGCGAAATACGCCTCGAGTTTCTACGGGCCGTTCCGGGACGCGGTGGGGTCGGCGGCCAATCTCGGCAAGGGCAACAAATACACCTACCAGATGGATCCGGGCAACTCCGACGAGGCGCTGCGGGAAGTTGCGCTCGATCTCGACGAGGGCGCGGACATGGTCATGGTCAAGCCCGGCATGCCCTATCTCGACATCGTGCGGCGCGTGAAGGACGAATTCGGCGTGCCGACCTACGCCTACCAGGTCAGCGGCGAATACGCCATGCTCAAGGCAGCCGCCGCCAACGGTTGGCTCGGCCACGATGCCTGCATGCTGGAGGCGCTCCTGTGTTTCAAGCGGGCCGGCGCCGACGGCATCCTCACCTATTTCGCGCTCGAGGCGGCCGAGGCGCTGCGGCGGTAGCGCCGCCCACCGCCTACAGCATCAGTTCCTTCAGCAGGCTGTCCACCTCGTTCTGCGAGAGCTTGCGGTCGTCGCCGGCGGCCGTTTCGACGACGATGGCGCCGACCAGCGCCTTCATGGCCTTGCGGATCGCCTGGCCGGCCAGGTCCTGGAATTCCTGGGCGACGATGATGTTGGTCAGATGCGCGCCGATGCCGTCCAGGCAGGCCTGGATTTCCCCACGGCTCCAGTCCTTGCCGAGACAATCCTGAGCCGAGGCGAGGATCTGCTTGGCCATTTCCGCTTCGGCCAGCGACTTGTTGGCGGCTTCCGCCGTCATGCGCTCGACATTGCCGAGAATGGCCGAGATGTCCTTGGGGTCTCCGGGCGTGCGCTTGCCGATGCCCACGGCGGCCTTGTTCAATTCCTTGGCCAGCGACTTGAGTTCCTTCAGCACCTGCCCGGTCGCCGGCGCGGCTTTTTTCCCGCCGGTCTTGGCGATCGGCGCTTTCGTGTGGGTGGCCGCTTTGCTCCTGGTGGCCTTGCCGCCAGCAGTCGACTTGGTTTTCGCTTTCATGACTTCTCCCTCAGTGAGCCAGCAATTGCCATTGTGTCGGCCAGGCCGACAGTGGATCTTCCTTGAAGCCGCTCTTGACGAACCGGTGCCAGCGACCGAGTGCATAGCAGATCAGGACATCGGCGTGAGCGGCGACATCGTGGTTCTCGGCGAAGACGCCTTGGGTGGCGGCGATGCGCAGCGACTGCTTCAGCGATGCTTCCACGCGATCCAGCAACTGGTTGATGCGCGCCTGCAGGCGCGCGTTTTCGTGCACCAGCGCGTCGCCGATCAGCACGCGCGTCAGCCCGCGGTTTTTCTGCGCGAAGGCGAGCAGGGTAACCATGGTCAGCTCGACCTGTTTGAGGCCGCTTTCCTCGTCCGTGCCGATCTGGTTGATGACCGTGAACAGGCTCGACTCGATGAAGTCGATCAGTCCCTCGTACATTTGCGCTTTGCTGGCGAAGTGGCGGTAGAGCGCCGCTTCGGACACCGAGAGCTTTTTCGCCAGCAGCGCCGTGGTGATTTTCCCGCCCGCCGGCAACTCCAGCAGATGCGCGATCGTTTGCAGGATCAGCAGCTTTTTTTCGCCGGGCTTGGCGGTGCTCATGCTACTTGGACTTGATCAGCGTACCGACGCCTTCGTCGGTGAGAATCTCCAGGAGCAGCGCGTGCTCGACGCGGCCGTCGATGATGTGCACGCTCTTGACGCCGCTCCTCGCCGCGTCGAGCGCCGAGCCGATCTTGGGCAGCATGCCGCCCGAGAGCGTGCCGTCCTCGACCATGGCGTCGATGTCCTTCGGCGTGATGCCCGTGAGCAGCTTGCCGGCCTTGTCGAGCACGCCGGGCGTGTTGGTCAGCAAGACCAGCTTTTCGGCGTTCAACACTTCGGCGATCTTGCCGGCCACGACGTCGGCATTGATGTTGTAGGTCTCGCCTTTCGGGCCGACGCCGATCGGCGCGATGACCGGAATGAAATCGCCGGTGTCGAGGAAGGCGATGATCGACGGGTCGATCGAGGTGATCTCGCCGACCGAGCCGATATCGATCAGCTCCTCGGGCTTGTCCTTGTTGGGCAGCATCAGCTTGCGGGCGCGGATGAAATTGCCGTCCTGGCCGGTGAGGCCGACCGCTTTGCCGCCGTGCTGGTTGATGAGATTGACGATGTCCTTGTTCACCTGGCCGCCGAGCACCATCTCGACGATGTCCATGGTTTCCTCGTCGGTGACGCGCATGCCCTGGATGAACTCGCCCTTCTTGCCGACGCGCTTGAGCAGGTCTTCGATCTGGGGGCCGCCGCCATGCACCACCACCGGGTTCATGCCGACCAGCTTGAGCAGCACCACGTCGCGCGCGAAGCCATCCTGCAGCTTCGGTTCGGTCATGGCGTTGCCGCCGTACTTGATGACGATGGTTTTGTCGAAGAAACGCTTGATGTAGGGCAGCGCTTCGCCGAGGATCTTGGCCTTGGTGGTGGCGGGCAGGGCGTCTGCGGCTGGGTTGGTCATGGCGCGAACGGAAAAATAAAAAAGGACGGCGGGATTCTACTGCCGCCGTCCTGCTTGTGGCGTCGGGCGATGTTCGCCGTGCCGCCGCGCCTGACTTTCGCTGGCCGGTCAGTCGATGGTCAAGCGCTTCGACTGCGTTGCGGCTTTTTTCGGCAGCGTCAGTTCCAGCACGCCGTCGGTGAACTTCGCGCTCGCCGCGCCGTCGTCGATGTCCTGCCCGAGCTGGAAGCTGCGCGATACCTTGCCGAAGTAACGTTCGGTGCGAAGCGTGCGCTCGCCGTCCTTCACTTCCTTTTCCTGCTTGCGCTCGGCGCTGATCGACACCGACGGCCCGTCGATGACGACGTGAATGTCCTCTTTCCGGATGCCGGGCATTTCGGCGTGGACGACATACGCCTTTTCCTGTTCCTTCACGTCAATTTTCACGCTTGGCGCTTCCGACATGTTGCTCATTTCCACCGGCCGTACGAAAAAACCACGGAAAAGATCGTCGAGCGGGTCGTAGCGGGTCACATTGGCCATAATGATCTCCTTTCATATCCGAGTGTTCGGTTTGAATGACTATGCACCCTGAAAATAGGTCGACGCGCGGGGAATTCAAGGGGGCGGCGGAGAACCTCTGTCCGCGCTGTGGTGCAGCCTTCGCGTGCGGCATGGCGACCGGCGAGCATCCTTGCTGGTGCGCCGGCCTGCCGCCGCTGACTTTAGACCCGGGCGTATCGGGCTGCTTGTGTCCGGCCTGCCTCAAGGCTGCGCTGGCGGCGCAACGGGCGCGGCGGACCGGGGCAGCTTGATAAGGGGCGCGGCCCGACCGGCCATGGCCTCGAAGCCTGCCGTCAGATGGTCGATCAGCGCGCGCACGGCGGGGATCAGGCCGCGTCGGGTGGGAAATACGGCATGGATGATTTCCGCTGGCGGCGCCCAGTCCGGCAACACGCGGCGCAGGCGGCCTTCGGCCAGCGCCTCGCCGATCAGGAGCGCGGGCAACTGGACGACGCCGAGCCCGGCCACGGCGGCATCGCGCAGGGTGAGGAGATCGGTGGCGGTGAAGCGCGGCGCGTGCGGCTGCGCGACGGTTTCGCCTCCCGGCCCGGCCAGTTTCCAGGCGTAGCGCTCCATCGCCGGGCCGTGGCCGAGCGTCGGCCACTCGGCCAGTTCGGCCGGCGTGCGCGGTTCCAGGCGGCGCTCGCACAGGACCGGCGCGGCGACCAGCAGTTGCGGCGCTTCGCCGAGTATGCGCAGGGCCAGATCGCTGTCTTCCAGCGGCGGCGGCCGCACCCGCAGGGCGAGATCGAAGCCTTCGCCGATCACGTCCGCCGGCCGGTTGAGGGTGACGATCTGAAGACCGACCTGCGGGTGGCGTTGAGTGAAATCGATCAGCATGCGGCCGAGGCAGGCGTGCAACAAGGCCACCGGACAGGCAAGGCGCAGAGTGCCGCAGGGTTCGGCGTGGGCGTTGTCGATCAGGGTCTGTGCCGCTTCGGCTTCAATCAGCATGGCCTTGCAGCGGGCGTAGTAGGCCTGCCCGATCTCGGTGACGTTGAAGCGGCGCGTCGAGCGCTGGATCAAGCGCACGCCCAGGCGTGCTTCGAGCACTGCGATCCGCCGGCTCAGCTTGGACTTGGGAATGTTCAGGGCGCGCCCGGCGGGAGCGAAACCGCCGTGCTCCACCACTTGGGCATAGTAGTAAAGGTCGTTGAGGTCCGACATCAAAAAACCGCCTTATCGTTCTATGAATGGAACTGTGAGAAGCAATTCTAGCCTCTACTGCCGATATCGTTTCATCCATATTATGTAAGTGCAGATCAACCTCAATGGAGAGCATCATGAAAAAAGTCATCAGCGTCCATAAGGCGCCGCAACGGCACTGGGTCGGCGACGGCTTTCCCGTCCACGGCATGTTCGGCTACAACGATCTCGGCCAGGAACTGAGTCCCTTCCTGCTGCTCGATTACGCGGCGCCAACCTCGTTTGCGCCGAATGACGGGCCGCCGCGCGGCGTCGGTTCCCATCCGCACCGCGGTTTCGAGACGGTGACCATCGTCTATGACGGCGAAGTCGAGCACCGTGATTCCGCCGGTCATGGCGGCGTCATCGGCCCCGGCGACGTGCAGTGGATGACGGCGGCGGGCGGCATCCTGCACCAGGAGTTCCACTCCGCAGCGTATTCCCGCAAGGGCGGTCCGTTCGAGATGGTGCAACTGTGGGTCAATCTGCCGATCAAGGACAAGATGACGACACCGGGTTACCAGGGCATCGTCGATGCCGATATCCCCGTCGTCACCTTGCCCGACGGCGCCGGACGGCTGCGGGTGATTGCCGGCGAGCTGGACGGTCGGCGCGGACCGGCGCATACGTTTACGCCGATGAACGTCTGGGACGTGCGTCTGGCGCCCGGGGCGACGGTGGAATTGCCGCAGCCGGCGGGTTGGACGACGGCGGTGGTCGTGCTGAGCGGCGACGTCACGATCAACGGCACGGCGGCTGGACCGGCGCAACTGGTGCGACTTTCCCGCGAAGGCGGCGGCGTCGGCCTCGTCGCCAGCGCCGGCAACGCGGGCGAAGCCAAGCTTCTGCTGCTTGCCGGGGAGCCGATCGATGAGCCGGTAGTGGGCTACGGTCCCTTCGTGATGAACAGCGAACGGGAGATCGTCGAGGCCATCAACGACTTCAACAGCGGCAGGTTCGGCCGCATGGCCTAGACGGCAGGCGGGCCGCCGGGGGAACCCGGCGGCCCGCTTTCCTTGGTGCGCAAGCCGGAATTTCCCATCACGGCAATTTCCGACGGCAGCCCGCTATGATTGCGGACGGTGAACGATGCCGATTGGGAAACCGACGGTCCTTGTTCCCTCCAACCATCCCAGGAGATTTCCATGTCAGGTGCAACCCCCATCCGCGGCGACGACTGGCTGCTGACTCCCGACAACGCCGTCATCGCCTTCATCGATTACCAGCCTGACCAGTATGCCGGCTTGGGCTCCATGCCGGTCGACGAACTGCTGGTCAACGTCGTCACCCTTGGCCGCATTGCCACCGATTTCGGGCTGCCCGTGGTGCTTTCCACGGTCGGCATGACGCTGCGCGGCATGGCGGGGACCAATGAAGAACTCCACGCCGCCTTGAATCACGCGCCGCAAATCGACCGCACGACGATGAATTCGTGGGAGGACCCGGATTTTCGCCGGGCCGTCGAAGCGACGGGGCGCAGGAAGCTCATCGTCGCCGGTCTATGGACGGAAATCTGCGTCGCCTTCCCGGTGCTCGACGCCTTGCGGGCGGGTTACGAGGTCTATGTGGTGGAAGACGCCATCGGCGGCGTCAGCGCAACGGCGCACCAGGCGGCCATGCAGCGCATGATTCAAGCGGGTGCCCGGCCCATCACCGTGGTCGGGCTTGCTGGCGAGTTGCAGCGGGACTGGGGCCGCGATGGCGCCGACCGTCTGCGTGCCGCACTGAGCGGCTACTTTGGCGGTCACCGGGCGCTGCGCAAGGAGCGGGCATAGCGCGGTCGTCCGTCATGTTCCACACTGCCCACTCGGCCCGTTCCGCGCGGCGTGGCCGCGACATTGACGAGGAACACCGCGTTTCGACGCCGCTGGAACTGCTGTTCGATCTCGTCTTCGTCGTCGCCATTGCGCTCGCCTCGTCCAGCCTGCACCACGGCATCGCCGGAGGGCATTGGTTTGACGCGGGCCGCGCTTTCGGCCTGGTTTTCTTCGCCATCTGGTGGGGCTGGATGAACTACACCTGGTTCGCCTCGGCCTACGATAACGACGACGCGCGCTTCCGTCTGCTGACCATGTTGCAGATGGTCGGCGTGGTGATCTTCGCCACCGGCGTGCCGCTGGTCTTCCAGGGCCAGTGGGGGCCGGCGGTGGCCGGCTTCGTCGTCATGCGCCTTGCCCTGGCCATCCAGTGGCTGCGCGCCGCCGCCGGCGATCCCGAACGTCGCACCACCTGCCGTCGTTACGCCATGGGCATCTGCGTTGCCCAGGTCGGCTGGATACTGCGCCTGTTCCTCCCGGCCGAATGGCAATGGCCCGCCGCGCTTGTCCTGATTCTCGTCGAGCTCTCGGTTCCGGCCTGGGCGGAGCGGGCCGGTGGCACGCCCTGGCACGCCCACCACATTGCCGAGCGCTACGGTTTGATGACCATCATCGTCCTCGGCGAATGCGTGCTGGGCTCGGTGAACGCGGTCGCCGGCGTGCTGACCGCCGAAGGTTGGTCATGGAACATCGCCCTGGTCGGCCTGGGCGGCATGAGTCTGGTGCTGTCGCTATGGTGGATGTACTTCATGCTGCCCTCCGGCGAAGCCTTGCACCATCACCGGGAACGCGCCTGGGGCTGGGGCTACGGGCATTTCTTCCTGTTTGCCGCGGTCGCTGTCATGGGCGCCGGGCTGGAAGCGGTGGCCGATACGCTGAAAGCCCCGCCGGCAGCGGGCGGACCGTCCGGCGACGTGCACGCGGCATCGCCGATGCTTGCCATCGGCGCCGTCGCCTTCGGCCAGGCGGTATTCATCCTCTCGCTGTGGCGGCTATGGCTGTTTGCGACGCGGGCGGCGGCGCGTCAGGCCGGTGTGGTCACGCTGAGCCTTGCCTTGCTCGGCGCCGTCGTGCTGGCCGTGCATGCCGGCTTGCCGTTGCCTTGGGCGCTGCCGCTGCTGACGCTGGGTCCGGTGCTACTGATCGTCTATAACGAACACGGGCGCCGCCATTGCACGGAGCATTTCAGCATCCGTTGAGCGGCGGGGCCTCAAGCCCCAGCATCAGAATGGCGTCGCGGTTGGTCCATGAGAAACAGGCTGCCGCGGCTTCGCGCCAAGGCAGCCAACGCCAGTCGCGATGCTCGTCGGGGGCGATGACCACCGGGGTGTCGGCGGCCACGCAGAGGCTGAATACGTGTTCGACGTTGTGGGTGACGCCGTCGGCATAGCGGGCGCGCCACAGCGGCAGGATTTCGAAGCGGTTGCTCAGGCGCCAGTGCGCCAGCCGATCGGTTGAACAGACGATGCCGGTTTCCTCGGCGACCTCGCGCACTGCGGTTTCGGCAAGCGATTCCGCCCCTTCCCGGCTGCCGGTCACCGATTGCCAGAAACCGGGGCGGGCGGTGCGTTCGAGCAGCAGGACATCGAGCGCCGGCGTATGGATGACCACCAGCACCGAGACGGGCGTCTTGGCGGGCGTCTTGGCGCCCATCGCCGCTAAGGCTCCGTCGGCAGCCAGGCGATGCCGTCAGCCTGCATCTCGACCAGGCACCAGAAGGGGATGCTTTCCTCGCGCCATTCGTTGGCGGCCTGCTCGAAAGTCTGCAGCGTCGTGACGAAGTCGGCTTCGGCCTTGCCGTGGATGCCATCGCAATGTTCGAGCAGGACGAGGTAACCCTCGGCCGGCTTCCATGCCATGTCGGACAGGCAATCGGCCAGCGCATCGAAATTGTGGCCGAACCACTTGGGAAATTTCATGGCTTTGGCGATGGCGTCGAGCATTTCGTCCTTGTTGTCCGCCTTGGCCAGGTTGACCCTGAACGCGGCATAGCCGTTGGCCTTGGCGGCCGTGACCACCTCGTTTTTGTCCATGTGCGGCAGGTGATACACGCCGGCCTTGCCGGTATCCGCCAGGACGTGCTGCAGATGAACGTCGCTCATTCCCTGATCCGCCGGAAAGTCTGGTAATGGTCGTTGGTGTAGTAATACTCGGCATGGTCGCCGCTCACGATGCGCCGTGCGCCGCGATGCCGGAGCCCGGGTGTCGGCACGGTGTATTCGCGATAATAACCGCGCGGCTTGATGGGCAAGAGACGCTCGAAGTTGCCGAACACGACGCCATCGCGCCGATGGGGGAAAGGCCCGCCCTGCTTGACGAGTTGCAGCGTCTGCCGCGCTTCCGGCGGCAGGTCGGCGAGCGGGACGTCCTGAATGGCCGCCGCCGGCAGGAAGAACAGCGCCAGCAGCAGGCCGAGCAGGGTTTTCATCAATGCTTGCCGACGTCCACCTGCGTTTCGACCTTCTGGCGCAGGCGGATGTGCAGTTCGCGCAGCTGCTTTTCATCGACGGCGGAAGGCGCATCGGTGAGCAGGCATTGGGCGCGCTGGGTCTTCGGAAAAGCGATCACGTCGCGGATCGATTCGGCGCCGGTCATCATGGTGACGATGCGGTCGAGGCCGAACGCCAGTCCGCCATGCGGCGGCGCGCCGTACTTGAGGGCGTCGAGCAGGAAGCCGAATTTCACCTGTTGTTCTTCCTCGCCGATGCCGAGCGCTTCGAACACGCGCGCTTGCACGTCGGCCTGGTGGATACGCACCGAGCCGCCGCCGATTTCCCAGCCGTTCAGCGCCAGGTCGTAGGCCTTGGCCAGACATTCTCCGGGATTCGTCTTCATCAGCTCGTCGTGGCCGTCCTTCGGCGAGGTGAAGGGGTGGTGGCAGGCGGTCCAGCGCTTGTCTTCCTCGTCGTACTCGAACATCGGGAAATCGACGACCCAGAGCGGTTCCCACGCTTTTCCGTTGATGTAGCCCTTCTCGTGGCCGAGCTTGCTGCGCAGTGCGCCCAAGGCGTCGTTCACGACCTTGGTCTTGTCGGCGCCGAAGAAGATCAGGTCGCCCGACTGCGCGCCGGTGCGTTCGACGATGGTCTTCAACGCCCGTTCGTGCAGGTTCTTGACGATGGGCGACTGCAGGCCTTCTTCGTTGAGCTTGCTGGCGTCGTTGACCTTGATGTAGGCGAGACCCTTGGCGCCGTAAATTTTGACGAACTCGGTGTAGCCGTCGATTTCGCCGCGCGAGAGGCTGGCGCCGCCGGGAATTCTCAAGGCCGCGACCCGGCCGCCCGAGGTGGCCGGACCGCTAAAGACCTTGAAGGCGACGTCCTGCACGGCGTCGGTGACTTCGGTGAGTTCCAGCGTCACGCGCAGGTCCGGCTTGTCCGAGCCGAAGCGGCGCATGGCTTCGGCATAGGTCATGCGCGGGAAGGGATCGGGCAGATCGACGTCGATGGCGTCCTTGAACACGTAACGGATCAGTTCCTCGATGATGCCGGTGATCTGGTGCTCGTCCAGGAACGAGGTTTCGATATCGACCTGCGTGAACTCGGGCTGGCGGTCGGCACGCAGGTCCTCGTCGCGGAAGCACTTGGTGATCTGGTAGTAGCGGTCGAAACCGGCGACCATCAGCAGCTGCTTGAACAGCTGCGGCGACTGCGGCAGGGCGAAGAACTGGCCCGGATGCACGCGCGAGGGCACCAGGTAGTCGCGCGCGCCTTCGGGAGTGGACTTGGTCAGCATCGGCGTTTCGATGTCGACGAAGCCGTGGTCGTCGAGGAAGCGGCGGAAGGCGCGCGCCGTCTTGTAGCGCAACATCATGTTCTTCTGCATCTGCGGACGGCGCAGGTCGATGACGCGATTGACGAGGCGGACGTTCTCCGAGAGGTTGTCGTCGTCGAGCTGGAAGGGTGGCGTCACCGCCGGGTTGAGGATCTCCAGTTCATGGCAAAGGATTTCCACTTCGCCCGACGGCAGGTTGGGGTTCTCGGTGCCGGCTGGCCGGCGGCGGACCTTGCCGGTGACCTTGAGCACGAATTCGCTGCGCACCGTCTCGGCGCGTTCGAACATCGCCGGCCGGTCGGGGTCGCAGACCACTTGCGCCAAGCCCTCGCGGTCGCGCAGGTCGATGAAGATCACGCCGCCGTGGTCGCGGCGGCGATGCGCCCAGCCGCACAAGGTGACAATCTGATCGACGTGGCCGGCATTGAGTTGGCCGCAGTAGTGGGTACGCATGGTGAGTCCGATGTGAAAGTCAGCCACGGCGGGACGCCGCTGGCCGGGGGTTGAGGTTATTCGTTCTGCGTTCGTCCGAGATGATTGCCCTGAACCGGCGGCGCGACTACGCCCATCGAAACGATGTATTTCAGGGCGTCATCGACGCTCATGTCCAGTTCGATGGTTTCGTTCTTCTTGACGAAGAAGAAAAAGCCGTTGACCGGGCTGGGCGCGGTCGGAATGAAGACGCTGACCAGTTCCTCGCCGGTCATGGCGCTGACGCTCTCGGCGGGCGTGCCGGTGAGAAAAGCCACTGCCCACGCTTCGGGATGGGGATAGCGCACCAGCAGCACCTTGCGGAAGGCTTCGCCGCTGCCCGAGAACAGGGTGTCGCTGATCTGCTTGACGCTGTAATAGATCGACTTGACCACCGGGATGCGCGCCAGCAGCGCTTCCCAGAAACGCACCATGCGCTGGCCGACGATGTTGGCGGCAACCAGGCCGGTCAGCAACACCACGAGGATGGTGAGCAGCGCGCCGATGCCGGGAATATAGAAGCCGAGCACATGCTCCGGACGCAAGGTCTCGGGAAGCAACAGCAATGACTGATCCATGGTGCGAACGATCAGCGTCAGCACCCAGACGGTGATGGCCAGCGGAATCCAGATCAGCAGGCCGGTGATGAAGTATTTTTTCAAGCGCTAAAGTAGCCAAGACAAGATCGCCGACGAAGCCGCTGGCGCAGGTGAGGTCGTCGTTACGCGCACGCGCACGATCCGGTTCCTCCTTGGCACGGAGGCGGGCTCTCGTTCTTGGCCTCGGGTTTGGCTTCCGGCTTGGCGCCGCCCTTGAAGTCGGTCTGATACCAGCCGCTGCCTTTCAGATGGAAGCCCGCTGCGGTCAATTGCTTGCTGAAGGTTTCCGTCTTGCATTCAGGACAGGTCGTCAACGGAGCATCGGACATCTTTTGCATGACATCCCGCTCCAGACCGCAGGCGCTGCAACGATAGGCGTAGATGGGCATCGGTCTCTCCCGAAAAGAATCGAATTATAGCGTAAGCGCCTGCCGCCAAAGGACTTCCCGCGCTGTCGCAGCCGGGAAATGAGGGCTCGCCGGCAGAATTTCAAGAATAGGTCCTAGAGCAGGCCGAGATAGGTGGACGTCAAGGGCTTGCCCCAGAATAGGGCGATTACCCCGGCCGCGGCCAGGTAGGGACCAAACGGGATGGGGACATTGCGGCCCCGCCGAGCCACGACGATCAGCGCGATGCCGGTCAGGGCGCCGACGAAAGATGAAAGCAGGATCGTCAGCGGCAGCACCTGCCACCCCAGCCATGCGCCGATGGCGGCGAGCAGCTTGAAGTCGCCGTAACCCATGCCTTCCTTGCCCGTGGCCAGCTTGAACAGCCAATAGACCGACCATAAGCTGAGGTAGCCGGCCATGGCGCCGACCACGGCGCTGGACAGGTCGGTGTAGGTGTTCCACAGGTTGAACAGCAGGCCCAGCCAGAGCAGGGGCAGCGTGATGTCGTCCGGCAACAACTGGGTGTCGAAGTCGATGAAGGTCAGGGCAATCATCGCGGCGACGAAGACCATGGCGCCGATCGCGGCGGAACTCGGCCCCAGCTTCCATGCGGCCAGGCCGAACAGCAGGCCCGTAACGGCTTCGACCACGGGATAGCGGAGGCTGATCGGTTCGCCGCAGCCCTTGCAGCGACCGCGGAGCAGCAGGTAGCTCAGTATCGGTATGTTTTCCAGGGCGCCGATCTGGCGGCTGCATTGCGGGCAGCGGGACCGCGGGCTGGTCAAGGACAGTGGCGCTAGCGCCGGGGGATCTTCCCCCCGCAACTCCGCACACTGGGCTGCCCAGTCGCGCTCCATCATGCGCGGCAGGCGGTGGATGACGACATTCAGGAAGCTGCCGATGAGAAGCCCGGCCAATGCGGCCACGACGATGAAGGGGCCTGGTTGCAGAAGCGCTTCCATACCGGTCAGACCACGGCGCCGAGCTTGAAGATCGGCAAATACATGGCAACGACGATACCGCCGATGAGAACGCCGAGGATGACCATGATCATCGGTTCCATCAGGCTGGACAGCGCCTCGACCGCATCGTCCACTTCGGCTTCGTAGAAATCCGCCACTTTGCCGAGCATGGCATCGAGTTGGCCGGATTCCTCGCCGATCGAGACCATCTGGATCACCATGCTGGGAAACACCTCGGCGTTCTGCATGGCCACCGTCAGGCTGGAGCCGGTGCTGACCTCGGTCTGGATCTGCTGGGTGGCCACGCGGTAAACATAATTGCCGGCGGCGCCGCCGACGGAAGTCAGCGCTTCCACCAGCGGCACGCCGGCGGCGAACATGGTCGAAAGCGTGCGGGTCCAGCGGGCGATGGTTGCCTTGCGAATCACTTCGCCAAAAATCGGCAGGCGCAGGAACATTCGGTCAATGGCCATTTGCATGGGCACGGACCGTTTCCACAGATAGAAGAAGAGGTAGAGACCGCCGGCGATGGCCCCGAATATCAGATACCAGTTGGCGACGAAGAAATCCGATATGGCGATTACCAGCAGGGTCGGCGCCGGCAGGTCGGCGCCGAAGCTCGTGAATACGCTCTTGAACTGCGGGATCACGAAGATCATGATCACCGCCATGACGATGAAGGCAACCACGATCACGGCGATTGGATAGAACAGCGCGGACTTGATCTTCGACTTGATGGCGAGGATTTTTTCCTTGTAGGTCGCCAGCCGGTCGAGCAGGGCATCGAGAATGCCGGCCTGCTCGCCCGCCTGGATCAGGTTGCAATAGAGCGCATCGAAATGAACCGAGTGCTTGCGAAAAGCCTGGTTGAGCGCGGAACCGGTTTCGACCTCGGCCTTGACGTCCAGCAGCAGGCGGGCGACGGCGCTGTTCGAGGAGCCCTTGGCGACGATATCGAAGGCCTGGAGCAAAGGCACGCCCGACTTCAGCATGGTCGCCAGCTGACGGGTAAAGAGCGTGATGTCTTTTTCGGTGACCTTGCCGCCCTTCTTGAAAGTCTGCTTCTTTACCTTGACGGGCAGAATGCCTTGGCGCCGCAACGTGGTGTTGACCACGGCCTCGCTGGCGCAGCGCATCTCGCCGCGGACGATCTTGCCGATCTTGTCCTTGCCTTCCCAGATGAACGTGAACTCCTTCACGCCCATGTCGCGTCGGTCCGATTTTGTGGCTGAAGCCATGGCTTATCACCTCTCGTTTTCGTTCTGGACGGCTATTCGTTGGTTGTCGCCAGCACCTCATCCAGCGAGGTGACGCCCTGCCTGACCTTCAGGAGCCCCGATTGACGCAGGTCGCGCACGCCTTCGGCCTGGGCTTGCGCGGCGATGTCGAGCGAAGTGCCGTTCGACATGATGACCCGTTGGATGGCTTCGGAGACCGGCATGACCTGGTAAATGCCCAGGCGACCCTTGTAACCCGAACCTTTGCAGCGCTCGCACCCGCCGGGACCATAGAGCTGCCAGCTGCCGTCGAGATCGTCCTCCGCGAAACCCGCGTTGAGCAATGTCTCGCGCGGAACATTGATCGGCACCTTGCAGGTACACAGTCGCCTGGCCAGGCGCTGTGCGGTGATCAATATGATGCTCGATGCGATGTTGAAAGTCGGAACCCCCATGTTCATCAGGCGCGTCAGGGTTTGGGGCGCGTCGTTGGTGTGCAGGGTCGATAGCACCAGGTGGCCGGTCTGGGCCGCCTTGATGGCAATTTCGGCGGTTTCCAGGTCGCGGATTTCGCCGACCATGATGATGTCCGGATCCTGGCGCAGAAACGACTTGAGCGCGGCCGCGAATGTCAAGCCGGCTTTGTCATCGACGTTCACCTGGTTGATGCCGGCGAGGTTGATTTCGGCCGGGTCCTCGGCGGTTGAAATGTTGGTGCCTGGCTGATTGAGAATATTCAGGCAGGTATAGAGCGACACGGTCTTGCCGCTGCCGGTCGGGCCGGTGACCAGGATCATGCCGTAAGGGCGTTGAATGGCATCGAGCAGGGCCTGGCGCTGGTCCGGTTCATAGCCGAGGGCGTCGATCCCCATGGTGGCCGAACTCGGGTCGAGGATGCGCAGCACGATTTTCTCGCCGTGCAGCGTGGGCAGGCTGCTGACCCGGAAATCGATGGCTCGGTTTTTCGACAGGGCGAGTTTCATCCGGCCATCCTGCGGCACGCGTTTTTCGGCAATGTTGAGCCGCGAAATGACCTTGATGCGCGAGGCGATCTTTTCCTTGATCACCAGCGGCGGCTGGGCGATTTCCCGCAGGATGCCATCGACGCGGAAACGGATCCTGTAGTACTTCTCGTAGGGCTCGAAGTGGATGTCCGACGCGCCTTCGGCAATCGCATCGTGCAGGATCTTTTGAATGAACTTGACGACCGGCGCGTCATCGACCTCGCTGGTGCTTGCGTCGGGTCCGGCCTCGTCGGGCGCCTCTTCCTCGAACTCGAACTGGAGGTCATCCTCCATGAGGTTTTGAAGCGCCTCGTCGGCCCTTTCGGTGAACTTGGCCAATCGGGCCACCAGCTTGTCCGATTCCACCACGACCGGATCGATGATCAGGCCCGTCTGGAAGCGGATTTCGTCCAGCGCGCGCAGATTGGTCGGATCGGCCATGGCCACCGAGAGCCGGTTGCCGCGGCGAACCAGCGCCAGCGTTTGGTGGTTCTGCATCACGCGGCGATCGATGGCGTCCTTGACCAGGTGGTCGCTGGAGAAAGCATTCAGGTCGAGCAGCGGGTAGCCGAAGGTACGGGCGGCAAAAATCGCGATGTCACGGGCGGTCATGCGTCCCGAAGCGATCAGTTGGCCGACGAAGCCGCCGCTTTCCGGCTTCGCCTCGGCAGCGATGCGTTCGGCCTCCGCTTCCTTGAGCTGGTCTTGCTGAACGAGCGCTCGCCCCAAGCCGCTCAACAGGGGTGGCATGGCAACCGTCATAGTGTGGAAGCGCCCGCTCGGGGATGTGTCGCACCAAGCATGTCAAGGCGATAATGCCCGCGCAGCATGGGTTTGTAAAGGCGAAGGCGGCTGGCGAAACACCTCCTATTGGGTTGATTGCGGGCGGAATAGCTTGACCATCTTGATGCGTCGGTCCAAGGTCTGGACGATCTCCATGTCGACATCGCCGATGCGCAGGCAAACGTCGGCTTCGGGAATTTCGCGCAGGTATTCGACGATGAGTCCATTCAGTGTTTTCGGCCCGTTCAGGGGCAAACTTAAGCCAAGCAGGCGGTTGAGTTCGCGCAGACTGTGGCCGCCGTCAACCAGGATCGTGCCGTCTTCGGCCCAGGCCAAGTCGGCAGCTGCGCCGGGCATGCTGGTCGTGAACTTGCCGACGATCTCCTCGATGATGTCCTCGAGCGTCACAAGACCGAGAATTTCCCCATATTCGTCGACGATCAGCCCTTGGCGCTGCTTGTTTTCGCGGAAAAACCGCAATTGGGCGTACACGGGGGTGGCCGCCGGGATGAAATACGGTTCGGTCAGCTGCTCCCGAATACTTTCGTGGTCGAGCGGCCCCGTCAAGGTGGCGCCCAGCAGGCGTCGCTGCTGCAGCACGCCGATGACGTTGCCTGGATCCCCGGCAACCACCGGTAATCGCGCGTGGTAGCTGGTGGCCAGTTGTGCGCGTATGTCCTCGATCGACGCCTCGATGTCGATGAATTCCATGTCACCGCGAGGCACCATGATGTCCTCGACGGTGACGCGGTCCAGATCGAATAGGTTGACCAGGATGTCGCGGTGTTGGCCTGGCATACCGCGCGATTCCAGGACCAGAGCCCGCAATTCCTGTGGCGACAACGGCTTGACGGCTTGACTCGGGCTGGGCTGCAGGTGCAGTACTTTCAGGAGGCCCGTGGCGAAAAGATTGATGAACCAGACGATCGGGTAGGCCGCCCTCAGCAAAGGCCAGAGCAGAAAGCCGAGAAAGAGCACCAGCTTGTCGGCATAGGCGGCGCCGATGATCTTTGGCGTGATTTCGGAAAACACCAGGATGGCGAACGTGATGGCCAGCGTGCCGATGCCCAGTGCCCACTTTTCCTCGCCGAACATTTCGATGGTGATGATGCTGACCAGGGTTGCGGCGCCGGCGTTGATCAGGTTGTTGCCGAGCAGGATGACGC
>JAGVUA010000019.1 GCA_019136545.1 Betaproteobacteria bacterium | reverse complement strand
CCTGAAACATCGAGCCCTCACCATCGCCGCTCTGGCCACGAACGGCAGCAAACAATGCGAACCACGCAGCGCCCGATTTACCGGGAGCGGAAAAAAAACGGCCCCGAAGGGCCGAGGCTGTGTGGAAACGCAAAAAGCTCTGCGGTGGTATGGGCGAAAGCGGCGGGGTTTTCGGTCCGCAGCTAATTTTCAGCCAGGAGAGATTGGCAGGAATGAATCTGACAGGCTGGCTACCCAGCCATGGCCCTCATCAGGGGCTGAACCCCAAAGATTTTCAGCATTCGTTTCAGGTTATAGGCCAGCACATGCAAACTCATCTCGGTACTGACGCGCGACAGAGTTTTGGTCAGGAAGTGAGTTGAACCCATCCATGCCTTGAGCGTGCCAAAGACATGCTCCACCGTTCGGCGACGAATGCGCGAGGCATCGGGAGTGCGCTCAAGACGTTCCTGCATACGCTCCAGAATGTGTTCATGCTCCCAGCGGGCAATGCGCCGATTGACGCCAGTTGTACATTGAGCCTTGATCTGGCACTTCGGGCATGCCGATGACCAGTACTTGTGCAACTTGAGCCCGTTCTCAATGACCGTGCAGCGGTAGATGGCTCGCTCTCCCGCGGGGCAGCGATATTCATCTTGTTCGGCAATGTACGTGAAATCCCGCTTGTCGAATAACCCCGCCGCCTTATTGTTGGACGTCAGCGGCTTGGGCACCAGTGTCTCGATTCCCTGATCTTCGCAGGTCTTGATTTGCTCGCCACTAAAGTAACCGCGGTCGGCAAGAACGGTGAGACCCTCTTGCCCAATCGTCTCCTTGGTCAGCTTAGACATGGGAGCCAGTTGGGTACGGTCATGGCCGACATTGGTGACCTCATGGGCAACCATCAGATGGTGCTTCGTATCGACAGCAACCTGCACGTTGTAACCAACGGTTCCCGTACCCCTGCCGCTGGTCGCCATGGAACGGGCATCGGGATCCGTCAGTGAAACCTGATGATCCGGCGCAGCCTGCATCTTGACGCCTATTTCCTTCAACTGCTCAATCTGAACCTTCATGCCGGCGATCCTCTCCTTGAGGCGCGAGACGCGATCCTCGCTCACCGCTGATGGCTGTCGATCTGCTCGGTCAAGTTCGGCAAGGTAGCGCCCGATGCTTTCCTCCAATTGCTCCTGCCGTGCCTGAAGTTTCCGCTCGGTGAAGTTTTTGTCGCGGTTATTGACCGCCTTGAATTTGCTGCCATCAATGGCCACCATCGCCTCGGAGAAGAGATCGAAGTTCCGGCACAGCAGAACGAATTCTCGGCACACCCGCTGAATCGCCGAGCCATTGTCCTTGCGGAAGTCAGCGATTGTCTTGAAGTCCGGTGTCAGGCGTCCAGTCAGCCAGATCAGTTCAAGATTGCGCTGGGCCTCCCGTTCCAATCGACGGCTTGACTGAATACGATTGAGGTAACCGTAGATGTAGATCTTGAGCAGTGTGGCCGGATGGTACGCTGGCCGCCCGGTCGCTTTCGGCTCCGCCCTGGCAAACTCAAGCTGCTTCAGATCCAGTTGATCAACGAACGCATCAATCGCCCTGACCGGATTATCTTCACCAACATAGTCGTCAAGACACTCGGGCAATAACGCGCTTTGCGTTCTGTCTTCCCCTTCAATGAATCGCCCCATCGCTCACCTCGTCAAATGCTTTATGCATAGACAGGTGCGACAGCAATTGGTTCACTGCGTTTTCACACAGCCTCGACCCGAAGCTGGCGTGCCCGCTGGACCGGGTGCAGCGCCAGTTCTGCGCCGACCGGCCGAACGCGCTGTGGGTGTCCGACTTCACCTACGTCTCGACCTGGCAGGGCTTCGTGTACGTCGCCTTCGTGATCGACGTGTTCGCGCGCCGGATCGTGGGCTGGCGGGCCTCGTCGTCGGCCCGCACGGACTTCGTGCTCGATGCGCTCGAGCAGGCGCTGTACGCCCGAAAGCCGGTCGGCCCGGACCGGCTCGTGCATCACAGCGACCGCGGCGTGCAGTACGTCTCCATCCGCTACACCGAGCGCCTGGCCGAGGCCGGGCTGGAGCCCTCGGTGGGCAGCGTGGGCGACTCCTACGACAACGCGTTGGCCGAGACCATCAACGGGCTCTACAAGGCCGAGGTGATCCACCGGCGAGCGTCCTGGCGAACCCGTGACGAGGTCGAATGGGCCACGCTCGCCTGGGTCGACTGGTTCAACAATCGTCGGCTGCTGGAGCCCATCGGCAACATCCCACCGGCCGAAGCCGAGCAAGCCTACTATTCGCAATCCACCGAGTCCGTCGTAACAGCGTGACTCAAACCAACGAGCCTCCGGGAAAGCCGGGGCGGTTCAGATGCACATATCAACAAGGAGATGAAGTGGGCTTGACAGCACTTGCAAGCAAGAAAGTAGGGCCTGCGGACACCAGCCACGAACCCCGCATTGCGGGGGTGGCAGCCATTCCCT
>JAGVUA010000007.1 GCA_019136545.1 Betaproteobacteria bacterium | reverse complement strand
TATTGGTCGGGGTGAGAGGATTCGAACCTCCGACTCCTGCGTCCCGAACGCAGTACTCTACCAGGCTGAGCTACACCCCGACTTATCCATACGCGCCCGCAGTCACGACTTGCGGGACACCGAAAAGGCCGACAATTCTATCAGAGCCGTCTTGTAAATAGAAGCGGGCAGTTGCGCAATCGCGTCCACCGCCATCGCGGCCTCGGCGCGGGCATGCTCGCGCGCGGCAGTCAACGCGCCTGTCGCCTTGACTGCCGCCAGAACCTCGGCGAATGAATCACGTCCGCCTTCCTCGATCGCCTTGCGCACGCAGGCGGCTTGCGCCGGAGCGCCATGCTTGAGGACATGAATCAGCGGCAGCGTTGGCTTGCCTTCGGCGAGATCGTCGCCAAGATGCTTGCCGGTCTCGGCTTCCTCGCCCGAATAGTCGAGCACGTCGTCGATCAGTTGGAACGCGGTGCCCAGATGCATGCCGTAACGTGCCAGCCCTTCTTCGACGTCGCGGTCGGCGCCGCCAAGAATGCCGCCGAGCCGGGCGGCCGCCTGGAAGAGCTTGGCCGTCTTGTAGCGGATGACCTGCAGGTATTCCTCGACATCGATGTCGGCGTTATGGCAGTTCATCAACTGCAGGACTTCGCCCTCGGCGATGACGTTGGTGGCGTCGGCAAGAACTTCCATGACGCGCATGCTGCCCACGCCGACCATCATCTGGAAAGCGCGCGAGTAGAGGAAGTCGCCGACGAGAACGCTGGCGGCGTTGCCGAACAGGGCGTTGGCGGTGTCGCGGCCGCGGCGCAGGTCGGATTCGTCGACGACGTCGTCGTGCAGGAGCGTGGCGGTGTGGATGAACTCGACCACGGCCGCCAGTTCGTGATGCTGGGCGCCTTCATAGCCCATGGCCTGGGCTGCCAACAGAACCAGCGCAGGCCGCATGCGCTTGCCGCCACCGGCAACGATGTACTCCGCGACCTGGCGAACCAGCACGACCTCGGAATGCAGACGAGCCCGGATGACGGCATCGACCGCCTTCATGTCATCGGCAATGAGGGAATAAATAACCGGAAGATCCACGTCGTTCGAAAAAAACCCCGTGCCCGGGTGGCACGCGAAAAGGCGCGATGGTAGGCGTCCGCGTGCGCGCCGTCAATGCGGCCTGTACAATTTTGCTTCTCCTCGACGCCGACAAACGCTACCATAGTCTGGCCATGCAACCCGCCAATGACGAACCCGAAGCCCTGCATGCCCAACTCCAGGAGTTGCGGATTGAGCATCGCGACCTCGACGACGCCCTCGCGCGCCTGGAAGCGGCGCCGCCGCCCTACGACGAGCTCCTGCTGCGGCGCATGAAGAAGCGCAAGCTGCACCTGAAGGATCGCATCGCCGTCGTCGAACGCCTGCTCGAACCCGACGAACTGGCCTAAGCCGGCGTCAAACCCACGCCCACGGCACGCAGGGGTCGAAGGCCATCACCAGCAGCAAAGCTTGCCGCGCCGCCGCTGCGCGCGAAAGGCCTTGCAGCTTGCCTAGCCAGCCGGCCGCATCGCCTCCCGCGGCAAAATGCAGATCGGTCGGCGCCGTGATGACGTAGTTTGCGATTCTGTCGCCGTCGAGCTCCAGCCGATGCCGCAGCGTGCCGCGCGCCGTCTCGACGCACGCTTCGCCGGTCGCCGCGGCGACGCATGCGGCACTGACCGTACCCAGCAAACCGGGCTTGTCGTCCAGCCAGTCGCGGAGTTCGCGCAGGCGGTAGTCCGTCCGCGCCGCAAAAAATGCCTCTATTGCGCCGTCCCCCAGGCTGCCGAGCAGTTTCGCCGGCAGCGGATGCGCCGCCAACTCGACGGCCAGGTCGCCTCGACAATCCAACGGGGTACGCATCAGGCGCACGAAAAATGCCTCGTCCGGTTCGCAAGCCAACTGGCGCGGCCAATCGACGAACAGTTTCCAGGCATGTTCGCGCGCGGCTTCGGCCCAGGCCTCGGCATCGACGTGCGGCGTGATCGCCTGGCCGCGCGCTGCGGCCAGCGCCGCCCGCGCCGCGATGCCCTGCGCCTTGCCGCATAGCGAGTAGATCAGCGGCACCAGCGCCACCGCCTGCTCGGCCGGCTTTCCGCGCAGCAGGCGGGCAACGGCCGGCCGCTCGCAGTCGACCGTGGCGGCGCCGACGCGGTCGCCTTCGAACAGGAGCGAGAGCCGTACCCGGCCAGGATCGAAAGTCATGGCCCAATTATCTCTCATCGCCGAATATGAACTATTAGCGGTTTCGTATGATATGCTGATCTTGCCTACTCTTCATACCGTACACAAACGCCGTGCGCCAGACGCTGCTCCTGTTCTTCTTGTTGCCGGCTTTGCCCGCCCTGGCCCACGATCTCTGGCTGGAACGGGAAGCGACCGGCATCACGCTCTACCAGGGCCATAAATATTCCGGGCACTCCAGCCATGGCGGCGCCGAGACGATTCCTTACGATGCCGCTTTCGTGAAGGATGCGCTCTGCCTCGACGCCGGCGGCCGCACGCAGCCATTGGCGCTCACGAAGCTCGCCCCCTGGCGTACCGCGACGGCTGACTGTGCGGCGATTCGCGTCGCAGCATCCTCGGGCTACTGGACCAAGACGCCTTGGGAGACGAAGAACGTGCCCAAGGCCGACGTCGCCGGCGCAATTAAGAGTTGGCTGTCGGAGGAATCGGTGAAGCGCATCGACAGCTGGCGGCCGGGCGCTGACCGGCCGCTGTCAAACGGCCTCGAGATCACGCCGACCCTCGATCCGCTGGCGATCAAGCCCGGCGACAAGCTGGTGGTGCTCGTCACCGACCACGGCCAGCCGAGCGCCGGCGTACCGGTCGCCTATGGCGGTGAAATCCGCGGCGCCACCGGCGCCGACGGCCGCATCGCGCTTCGCCTGCGCCAGGGCGGCATGCAGATGATCGCCGCCAGCGTCGAGACGCCGCTCACCGACGGCAAGGCCGACGTGGCGATCCGAAGCGCCATCCTGCAATTCGAGCTCGCCAAGTGAGAACGTTCGTCGTCCTGATCGCCCTCTGGGCCGGCACGGTTGCCGCTCACGAAGTTCATCACACCATCGCGGCGACGAATGCGGTGTCGATTGCGCTGAACTACGCCGACGGCAGCCCCTTCGCCTATGAAAAATACGAGTTGTATCCCGAGGGTAAGGACGTACCCGCGCAGGTCGGCAATACCGACGCCGCCGGCCGGGTCGTCTTCATCCCCGGCGACGCCCGGCAGTGGCGGCTGAAGGCGTTTTCGGCCGACGGCCACGGTGTCGACTTGCGGTTCGCATCCCCCGCCGCGCAAGGCAATGCCGCCGTCGCTATCGACGCTGGCGTCGGTCCCAGTCGCACGGCGCTGGCGCTGCTCGGGCTCGGCCTGATCCTTGCCTTGTTCGGGGCCTACCAGCTGTTCGGGAAGCGGCGGCCATGAACCGCGTCAGGTTTGCCGTCATTCTCTGCGTTCTTGGTGTCCTTGGCGGCGGCACGTTTTCCGTCCATGCCCACCACGGCGTCGCCGGCATCGGCGCGGCCGCGTTGGAAGGGCCGGGCGCACCGATCGAATCGGCCAGTTCCGCCGTGCTGCCCGAGGGCAAGACGCTGCTTTACGCCAAGCTCGACGACGCCCGCTTCAAGACCTACGACCCATCGGCCGCGGAAGCCGATTACAGCCAGTTCTGGATGCTCGGCATCGGCCACGGCTTCACGCCCTGGTTCTCGGCCTATCTGTTCGCGCCCTACCACATCAAGCAGGACGAACCGGGCGGCCTGAACAGCCGGGGCTGGGCAGATGTTTCGTATATGGGCCAGATCGGTTTCAAATACGACGACGGCTTCCGGCGGGTGCCGGCCAGTGAGAGCCTCGACGACCTGGAGGACTGGCACTTCACGGTCTTCGGCGGCGGTACGCTGCCGACCGGCGACGCCAATCATCGGCTCGCCGACGGCAGCATCGACCCCGGCAAGTCGCTCGGTTTCGGCCGGCCCTCGTACTCGCTCGGTTTCACGGCCACCAAGCAATTAAGCCGCGACCTCACCTTCAATCTGGAAGCCTCGGCGATTCGCTTCAAGGAATACGTCTATGCCGACGGCAACCGGCTGCGCTTCGGCACCGAGACCCGGCTCAACGGCAGTCTCGCGCAGCGGCTGTTCGCCGATGCGGACAACCGCTTCCGCCTCGACAGCATCATCGAGGCGCAGTACTTGAAGATTGGTCGCGACGTCGAGAACGGCGTCGGCACCGAAGCAACGGGCGGCAGGATGCTCTATCTGCTGCCCGGCCTGCGGCTCTACAAGGGCGGCACCAGCTTCGCCGTCGGCATCAAGACACCCGTGTGGACGCGGCTCAACGAACGCGGTCAGCAGCAGGGCAGCGAAGGCAAGGAAAAGTATCGCTTCGTCATTTCCGGCTCGGTGCTGTTCTGATGCACATCCCCGACGGCTTTCTCGCGCCGCAGACCTACCTGCCCGCCTACGCCGTCGCCGCCGGCGCCTGGGCGTGGGCCGCGCGCGGCCTGCGCGAGCGGCTCGACGAGACCACCGTGCCGCGCCTGGCCATGCTCACCGCGCTCGCCTACGGCCTCGGCCTGGTGATGGTGCCGGTGCCGGGCGGCACGTCCGGCCACATGCTCGGCGTCGCGCTGCTGGCGCTGATCTTCGGCGTCCGCCTGGCCTTCCTCGCCTACTCGCTGGTGCTGCTGTTGCAGGCGCTGCTGTTCGGCGCCGGCGGCGTCACGACGCTGCCCATCAACGCGCTAGCCATGGGCCTGATCGGCGCGACGGTGGCCGTCGCCACGAAGTCGCTGCTGGCGCGCTTCAACGAGACGGCGGCGGTCGCCATCGCAGCCTGGCTCTCGGTGGTGCTGTCCGCCATCGTCGTCGCGCTGGTGCTCGGCAGCCAGCCGCTCATCGCCCACCAGCCGGACGGCACGCCGCTGTTCTTTCCCTTTGGCATCGAGATCACGCTGCCGGCAGTGCTGCTGCCGCACCTCGTCATCGGCATCGGCGAAGCGGCGCTAACGGTACCGATCTGGCGCTACGCGCGGTCAAGAAAGTGGTGTTCATGAATCCGCGCTGCTGGCTCGTCGCCTACCTCGTAGCCGTCGTCGCGGCGACCTTCGTCCATGCGCCTGCTCTTCTCGCCGCGGCGCTGGCGCTCGCCCTCGCTGCCGCCGGCCGCGACCGCTGGCGGCTGCTCAAGCGCACGCTCCTGGCCATCCTGGCCTTCAACCTGACGGTCAGCCTCGGCTACGCCGCCGTCGCGCTCTGGCGCGGCGATTTCAATCCGCACTATCTGCTGCTGGTGAACCTGCGCGTGCTGCTGCTGGTCTTCCTCGGCATCTGGTTCGCCGCCCGCGTCGATGTCGTCGCGGCCATCGGCGTGTCGCCGACACTGACTTTCGTCGCCACGCTCACGCTCGGCCAGCTGCGCGCCTTCGAGCGCATCGTCAAGGACTTCGCGCTCGCCTTCGCCAGCCGCAGCCCGGCGCCGCCGCGGCTGGTCGACCGCGCCCGCCACGCCGCCGCGCAGGGCATCGCGTTGATGGACAAGACGCAGGCCGCCGCCACCGAGTCGGCGCTGGCCATGCGCTCGCGCGGAGCTTTCGATGCTTGAACTTTCCGAAGTTTCCTTCAGCTGGCCCGACGGCCCCGCCGTCCTCGCCCATGTCTCCCTGAAGATCGCCCCGGGCGAAAAAGTGGTGCTGCTCGGCGCCAACGGTTGCGGCAAGTCGACGCTGCTCAAGCTGATGAACGGCCTGGTGTTTCCGGAACGAGGCACAGTGCGCTGGAATGGCGAGGCGCTGACGCAGGCGCAACTGAAGCAGCGCGAGTTCGCGCGCCGCTTCCGCGGCGAGTGCGTACTGCTGTTCCAGCATCCGGAAGCGATGCTGTTCAACCCGACGGTGCGCGAGGAAATCGCCTATACGCTGAAGCAGCTCGGCCGCGCCGACGTCGACACCCAGATCGGACATTGGGCGGCGGAACTGCGCATCGCCCATCTGCTCGACAAGGCCCCGTTCGCGCTCTCGGGCGGCGAAAAACAGAAGGTGGCGCTGGCGGCGCTGCTGGCGCTCGACCCGGCGCTGCTGTTGCTCGACGAGCCGGGCGCCAGCCTCGATCCAGCGACGGTCGGCTGGCTGGTCGACACCCTGGTGCATTCGGAACGTACCGTCGTCGCCAGCACTCACAGTCTGTCGCTGGCCGCGGAACTCGGCAGCCGTTGCATCGTGCTCGGCCAGGGCGGCGCAGTGCTTTTCGACGGGCCGGTGCGCATGGCGCTCACCGGCATGGAGTTGCTGGAAAAAGCGGGCCTGGCCCATCGGCACAGTCATCGCCACGGCGGCGCCGAGCACACGCATGTGCACGGGCACGACTGGTAAAAAAGGAGAGCGCCGCGGTCGTCAGGCGATGCGGACGCGTATCTCGTCGAGTCCCGCGATGGCCGCGTCCATGACATCGCCCGGCATCACCGGGCCGACGTTCTCGGGCGTTCCCGAATAGATGATGTCCCCGGGCAACAGCTCGTAATATCGGGACAGATTCGCCACCTGTTCGGCAACCGACCAGGTCATGTTGGCGAGGTCGCTGCTTTGCCGGACTTGGCCATTGACCGCCAGCGTGATCGCCCCGCGCGCGAGGTGGCCGATATCGCTGGCGAGATGCAACTGGCCGACGATGGCAGCGTGGTCGAAGGATTTGCCGACTTCCCAAGGCTTCTTCTGCTCGGCCATGGCGCGCTGAAGGTCCCGGCGCGTCATGTCCAGGCCGACGGCGTAAGCGCAAACGCAGTCCAGCGCCCCGAAGGCATCGATGTCGCGGCCGCCCTTGCCGATGGCGGCGACCAGTTCGACCTCGTGATGGTAGTTGGCGGTCATGCTCGGGTAGGGATGCTCGAGCGTGACGCCGGGCAGCGCCACCTGGATGGCATCGGTCGGTTTCTGAAAAAAGAACGGCGGCTCGCGCGCCGGATCGCCGCCCATCTCGCGGGCGTGGGCGGCGTAGTTGCGCCCCACGCAATAGATTCGGCGCACCTGAAAATGACGGCCGGATCGACAAACCGGGATCAAAACGGGCGCCACCGGAAACAGCACGGAGGCCAGCGGGGTCATGACACGACGTAAGACCCGGCCCCGGTGGCGATCATCTGGCCGGCTTCGTTTTCCAAGGTCATTTGCAGCGAGGCGATACGCCCGCCCAGACGGATCACGCGGCCAGTGGCGACAAAACGCTTGCCCTGCCCCGGCCGCAAGTAATCGACCCGCAGATCGATCGTGCCGACGCGATTGAAGCGATGCGCAATTTCCTCGGCGCTATCGCCCGGAAACTTTTCGGCCAGGGCCACGGCAACCGCCAGCCCGCCGACGGTATCGAGCGCCGCCGAAATCACGCCGCCATGCAGCCGGTAATGAACGAAATTGCCCACCAGCTCGTCGCGCATGGCGAAGGCCAGCTGCGGCCCTGCGGGCGCCAGCGAGGCTACCGTCAGGCCGAGAATGTCGTTGAACTGTATTTTTCTTTCGAACAGTTCGCGCAGCATGGCCTGGCATTGGGCCTGCTCCTCGGCGGATCGCTGTGCCGTCTTGGCGGGGCTTGATGATGGTGGGGTACGCATGCCTGGTCGCCGCTAGGCCGAACAACGCTCAAAAATGCTTTGCCGCGCGCGCTGCCTCATGCCTTGAACATGTGCTCGAAAACTGCCGCCGGTACCGGCTGGCCGAACAGGAAACCCTGGTATTCCGGGCATTGATTCAGTCTCAGGAACTGATGCTGGCTTTCCTTTTCCACGCCTTCGGCGATCACGTGGAGCCCCAGGCTGCGCGCCATGCCGATAATGGTCTGGACGATCGCCGCATCGCCGGCATTCGATTCGATTTCGCTGATGAACGAGCGATCGATCTTCAACTGATCGAGCGGCAGATGTCGCAGATAAAGCAGTGAAGAATAGCCGGTGCCGAAATCGTCCATGGAAAAGGCGAGCCCCATGTTTTTCAGGGTCTTCATCTTCTCGACGGCATCCGCCATGTCGTTGATCACCACGCTCTCGGTCAGTTCGAGCTTGAGGCGCCGGGGATTGATGCCCGTCTTGTCGAGGATGCGCCGCACCAGGTCGACGAAGTCGGGCTGATGGAACTGCTTGGCGCTGACATTGACCGCCAACACGAGATGGCGCATGGTCGATAGTTTTTCCCACTCGCGCAACTTCTTGCATGCCGTTTCCAGCACCCAGGTGCCGATCGGCAGAATCAGGCCGGTTTCCTCCGCCAGCGGAATGAAGTCGGCCGGCGGCACCGTGCCCCGCACCGGATGTTCCCAGCGCAGCAATGCTTCGGCGCCCACTATCCGATGATGATCGTCGAACTGGGGCTGGTAATGGAGGACCAGTTCCTCGCGTTCGACCACGCGGCGCAGGTCGTTCTGCATCGAGGCCCGCTCGACCAGCGCTTCCTGCATCTGCGGATCGAAGAAGCAGAGGGCGTTTCTGCCGTTGGCCTTGGCCTGGTACATGGCGACATCGGCACGCCTCAACAACTCGTCGGCGCCGAGGTGCTCGGCGTTGAATAGGCCGATGCCGACACTGAAGGTGCTGTGATATTCCCTTCCCTTGAGACTGTAGGGCTGGGTCCCGAGTTCGAGAATCTTCTTGGCCACCAACTCGGCCTGCGTCGCGGCCTCGGCTTCGTCCTGGCTCAGGTCCTCGAGCATGACCACGAACTCGTCGCCCCCCAGGCGCGCCACGGTATCGCCTTCCCTGACGCAGGACTTCAGGCGCCCGCCCACCTCGATCAGCATCTGGTCGCCGGCTTCATGGCCGAGGGTGTCGTTGAGATTCTTGAAGTAGTCGATATCCAGGAACAACAAGGCCCCATGCTTGCGGTAGCGCGCAGTCGTGGCCAGCGCCAGACCCAGGCGATCGATCAGCAGACGACGGTTCGGCAACTGCGTCAGCGGATCGAAGAACGCCAGATTGCGAATCTGTTCCTCCGCCTCCTTGCGTTGCGAAATGTCGCTGAAAGCAACGACGTAGTGGCTGATTTGCCCCTCGGGGGCGACCACGGCGGAGATCGACTGCCAAGCCGGAAAAATGCGGCCCTTCTTGTCGCGATACCACAACTCGCCCTGCCAGAATCTGTCGTTGCCCGCCGCCAGCCAGATCTGCCGGTAGGCCTCGTCGTCGTGATGGCTCGAGAGCAGCATCTGCGGCGTGCAGCCGAGGACTTCCTCGGACTGGTAGCCGGTGGCGCTGACGAAGGCGCGATTCACTCTCAGCATCACCTGTCTGGTATCGGTCACCAGCATCGGCTCTTCGGACTCGAACGCCGTGGCGGCGATGCGCAACTCCTCGCTGTTGCGCTGGATTTCGGTCATCATCCGGTCCAGGTTGTCGGCCATGCCGTTGAACGCGGCAATGGTCCGGCGCATTTCCGGACCGCCGCTGGGCGAAATACGCACGGACAAGTCGCCGTCGCCGAAGCGGTGCGCACCTTCCATCAAGGCGTCGAGCGGCCGCAAGCCGGACCGCAGGATCAGCATGATGCCGAGAAACTCGAGGCCGACCGCCAGCGCCAGGAGATTGAGGTTGCTGAGAAATGCGCCCCACAGCCGATTGATTCCGGCGACGGTCGACATCATGATCGTCAGGTTGCCGAGCTCCTTGCCGTCGGCGACGACCGGGCGCGAGGCCATGGGCGCCGCCACGCCCACTGCCAACGAGAACCAGGCAGGCGCCAGGGAATCCGGCAGGGGAGCGACGGCATCCACCACGAGGCCATCCGCGCCCCGCCAAATCAACCGCTGGATGTTGACCTGGCCAGCCCGCGCCTTGAGCGCGCCCGCCAACCCGTCCTGGTCGCCGGCCCGGGCGAACGCCGCCACGGATGCCGCCTGGGACGACAGTTCGGACTGCAGTTGCCGCTCGAGTTCGCCGTTCATCGACAGCGCATCCCGGATGGTGGCGGTGACGACGAGGATCGCCGTCGCAGCGGCCAGCACCAATGCCGCGCCCAGCATCAGCCGGGCACCGAAGCTCAGGCGCGACCACGCGGAAACCGGCAGGTTATCAGTCAAATGTCATCCCCAGGCACGCCGAAACGACTGAGCGGCATTCGTTTTTATCAGTGTTCGAAAGATACTACGCCGCACCAGGGCCGCGATAATCCTGATTAAGTGCCCAGAAATGATGGCTTTTCCGGCGATAACCATGCCGAAGGCATGACCGCGCCCGGCGCGCAAGGGCTCCGTTGGTCAACTGCGCGGCTTCAGATGCAAGTGCGAAACGGTCTTGCCGCGCGGCGCGTAGCCGTGGCTGTGCCGGCCCTGGTCGACCTCGACCGACACCGCGTTGAGGCTGCCGTGGCGAACGCCGCGTTCGGCCGTGATGGCATCGGCGAAGGCGTGCACGGCGCCGGCCGGCCCCTTCAGGATCACGCACTCCAGACAGTTGTCATGGTCGAGGTGGGCATGCATGGTCGCCACCGTCAGGTCGTGATGGCCGTGCTGGAGCTCGGTCAGGCGCTCGGCGAGGTCGCGCTCGTGGTGGTTATAGACATAGGACAGGTTGGCCACGCAGTAGCCGCCGGCGACGCCCGGCTGCAGGGCCGATTCCAGGTGGCCGCGCAGCAGGTCGCGAATCGCCTCGGAACGGTTGCGGTAGCCGCGCTTGGCGATCAGCGCGTCGAATTCGCGCGCCAGGTCCTCGTCCAGCGAAATGGTGAAGCGCTCCACGGTTCAGTAGCCGAGCGTGTGGTCGATCAGGTTGATGGTCACCACCGGCTTCTCGAGTGCGGCGGCGGTGGCGGCGAAATAGTCGCGCACCCAATTCGAATTGCTTTCGAACACCGCGCGCGTCCGGCTCTTGGCCAGCGTGACGATCTTGTCCGCCGCCAGCAGCTTGCCCACCGGGTTGCTGGGCACGCAGCCGGCTTCCTCGAATTCGCGTCCCAGCCAGTCGTGCGCGGACGCGTGGGTAAACCGGGCCCGGTCGGCATCGCCGACCTCGACTTCCATTTCCTGGCCATCGCTGAACAATATGACGATCCGGCAGGGCATCGAATTCTCCGCAAGCAAAGTGAGTCCGAGGCATGTTATCCGGTCAGGCGGGAATCTTCCAGCCGAGATCGCGATGGCGCGCCAGGTGGCGCGGCGTCCAGGAGGCCGGCGACTTGCGCACGAAATGCCAGCGGGCGACGTGGTAGCTGGGGTCGAAGCCGAAGAAATTGCGCCGCATGCGCGCCAGCTCCTCGGCACGCCAGGCGGCGAGCGGCTTGGCGGCCTCGTCGGCGGTGCGGCGGCCCTGCTTGTCGCGCAGCCGGCCGGCGAAATCCGGCGCTGCCGCCAGTTCGGCGGCGCGGCGCGCCACGTCGACGAGAAAAGCCGCCTGATCGCCCGCCAGGCAGGCGTCGTAGAAGCCCAAGGCGACGGACTCGCGCGTCGTCATCGGCAGGCGATGGCGCATGATCGCGGCCGCGCCCTCGACACCGACCCGCGGCGGCAGCAGATAGGTCCAGAACTCGGAGCCGTAGAGGTTGCCCATGTTCTTGTAGTGCGGATTGAGCATGACGCCGTCCCGCACCCAGACCCGGTCGGCGGCGCGCGCCAGGAAGCAGCCGCCGGCGCCCGCATTGCCGCGCAGCGCCGCCACCGTCAGCTTGTCGTCGCAGCGCAGGATGGCCTCGGCGAGGTCGTCGATGGCGTTGATGTTGGCCCAGGACGCGTCGGCCGGGCTGTCGGCGGACTCGATCAGGTTGAGATGGATGCCGTTCGACCAGAAGTCGGCGCCGCCCATCAGCACCAGCACGCGCGTCGGCCGGCCGCGCGCCCACTCGAAGGCGCCGCGCAGCCTGTCGCACTGCGCCGTGCCCATGGCGCCGTTGTAGAACTCGAAGTGCAGGAAGCCAACACCGTCAGATTCCTCGTAGCGAATGTCCTGCCAAGTCGCATGATCGGCAGACCACCAACCGGCCAGCGGCAGTTCGGGCAAACGGGCCGCCTGTTCGGCGAAGGCGACCGTCGCCGGCAGCTTGACGGCGTCCCTGCGTTTAACATGGCCGAGCCATACCGCGCCGTCCGCCGTCGCGCGCAACAGCGCGGTTTCGCGGCGAGCGATGATGTCCCCCGGCGTGCCGCCACGGCTGACTTTTGATTCTGGCCAGGCATCGAACAAGTGACAGGGCTCGCCGAACAGTTGGTCGGCGACGCCGGGGAAGCCGTCGGCGGCGTCGATCTTGCGTAGCACCGTCTCGCTCGAATCGCGCTGCCAATCGATGGCGCGATCGGCCTGGCGCATCAGCGGCCGCAGCCGGCCGCGTCCGCTCGCCGATGCCAGCGGCGTCGGCGTCGCCTTGGCCTCGAACTTCGCCACCGCTTCGAGCAGCGCCCGCGCTGCCGCCTCGGTGACCTCGTTGCGGTACAGGCTGGCCTTGCGGCCGCGCCGCATCGGAAAGCTCGCGCTGGCCCAAACCGGCCCGGCGTCCATTTCCGCTTCGGCCTGCAGCACGGTGACGCCCCACTCGCGCTCGCCTTTCTGGATCGCCCAATCGAGCGCCGAGGGACCGCGGTCGCCGACGATGCCCGGATGCACGACCAGGCAGACGTGCTTCGACCAGATGCTGTGCGGAATGGCGCGGCGCAGGTAGGGCGCGACGATGAGGGCCGGCCGGAACAGCTCGACCGCCTGCTCGGCGACGGCATCGTTGATGTCGAACTCGATGGAAACTTCGTGGCCGCGCGCCGACAGCGCGGCGTAGAGCCGCTGCGTCAGGCTGTTGAAGCTGTGGGTGAGGAACAGGATGCGCATCAGCCTCAGTGCTCAACAAATCCGCGGCAGCTGCTCGCCGGTCAGCCAGTCGACGATGCGCCGGCCGCCGAAGCCCGTCGTCATCTGCACGAAGTGGTGGTCGTCGACCAGCACGGTGCCGATCTTCGCCGCCCGCGCGCCTTGCGGATGCGCGCGCATCGCCGCCAGCAGCCGGTCGGCATCGGCCGCGGCGACGACGGCGACCAGCTTGCCTTCGTTGGCGACGTAGAGCGGGTCGAGGCCGAGGAACTCGCAGGCCGCCGCCACTTCGCCGTTCACCGGAATCGCCGCTTCGTCGAGCATCATGCCGACGCCCGACTGGCGTGCAATCTCGTTGAGCGTGGTGGCCAGCCCGCCGCGGGTCGGGTCGCGCAGGCAGCGGATGTCGGCGCCGGTGGCCAGCATGGCCGCGATCAGGCCGTGCAGCGCCGCGGTGTCGGACAGGATGGGCGCCGAGAAGCCAAGACTTTCCCGCTGCGCCATGATCGCCATGCCGTGGTCGCCGAGGGTGCCGGACAACAGGATGACGTCGCCGGGCCGCGCGCGGTCGCCGGACAGCGCCACGCCTTCGGGCAGCACGCCGACGCCGGTCGTCGTGATGAAGATGCCGTCGGCCTTGCCGGCTTCGACCACCTTGGTGTCGCCGGTGACGATGGGCACGCCGGCGTCCTTGGCGGCCTTGGCCATCGACGCGACGATGCGCGCCAGGTCGGCCAGCGGCAAGCCTTCCTCGAGGATGAACGACGCCGCGAGATACAAGGGCTGGGCGCCCATCACCGCGACGTCGTTGAGGGTGCCGTGCACCGACAGGCAGCCGATGTCGCCGCCGGGGAAGAACAGCGGCGAGACGACGTGGCCGTCGCAGGACATCACCAACCGGCCGCCCAAAGTCAGCGGCGGCAGCACGCTGCCGTCGTTGCCCTGGCGCAGGAATTCGTTGTCGAAGTGCTTGGCGAAGAGTTCCTCGATCAGTTGCGCCATGGCGCGGCCGCCGGAGCCGTGTGTCATGTCGACGCGGCCGTGTTTCAAATCGAGAGGACGGACGTAGTTTTCGCGAACCTTATTCATTGGGTGTCTTTATATCGACCGTATGTGTAATGCGCGGCGCAGGCGCCCTCGGAGGACACCATGCACGAGCCGATCGGATTCTCGGGCGTGCACACGGTGCCGAACAGCTTGCAGTCCTGCGGCCGCTTGACGCCGCGCAGGATGGCGCCGCATTCGCAGGCCTTGTTGTCGGCGACGCTGCGGTAGTCGAGCGGGAAGCGCACCTCGGCGTCGAAGCGCGCGTATTCGCGGCGAATCTTCAGCGCCGAATAGGGCACGAGGCCGAGGCCGCGCCATTCGAACGCGCGGCGCAGCTCGAAGATTTCCGACACCAGGTTCTGCGCCTTGAGGTTGCCCTCGCGCGTCACCGCGCGCGCGAACTCGTTCTCCACCTCGGCGCGGCCTTCGTTCACCTGCCGCACCAGCATCAGGATCGCCTGCATGACATCGAGCGGCTCGAAGCCGGCGATCACCACCGGCTTCCTGAACTCCTCGGCGAAGAACTCGTAGGGCGCGGAGCCGATCACCGTGGACACGTGGGCCGGGCCGATGAAGCCGTCGAGCGGCACCGTGCCCAGCTCGCGCACTTCGGGCGATTCGAGGATGTTGCTGATCGCCGAAGGCGTCAGCACGTGGCAGCAGAGCACCGAAAAGTTGTCGAGCCCGAGCGCCGCCGCCTGCTTGATGACCACCGCAGTGGGCGGCGTGGTCGTCTCGAAGCCGATGGCAAAGAACACCACCTGCCGCCCCGGGTTGTCCTGGGCGATCTTCAGCGCATCGGCGCTCGAATAGACCATGCGCACGTCGCCACGCATGTTGCCCACCCCGGCCTTCGCCTTCATCAGCGACAGGCCGTCGGAGGCCGGCACGCGCAGGCAGTCGCCGTAGGTGCACAGGATCACGCCGTGCCGCAGCGCCAGCGCGATGGCCATGTCCACGCGGCCGATCGGCAGCACGCAGACCGGGCAGCCGGGACCGTGCACCATGCGCACGTGGGCCGGCAGCAGATCGCCGACGCCGTAGCGCGAGATCGCGTGCGTGTGGCCGCCGCAAAACTCCATGAAGCTGTAGCGGCGTGCCGGACTCGCCTCGGCGGCGATGGCGACGGCCAGCCCCCTGGCCAGCCCGCCGTCGCGAAACTCATCGACGTATTTCACGCCGGCTTTCCCATCTCCGCAAACAAGGCCAGCGTCCGCGCCGCCTCCTCGGGATCGAGTTTCTGCAGCGCGTAGCCGACGTGCACGATCACGTAATCGCCGACGCTCACGTCATCGAGCAGCGCCAGGGAAACTTCCTTCCTGACGCCGCCGAGGTCGACCACCGCCTGGTCGCCGCCGAGGATTTCCGCAACCCGCGCGGGGATGGCAAGACACATGTCAGTTCTCCAGAACGCTTCGCGCGACCCAGGCCTGACCGAGCGCGATGCCGGCATCGCCGGGCGACACCCGCGCCGCCTCGAACATTTGAAAGCCGGCCGCTTCGAGTCTGCTGCGCAAACCCGTGGCGAGCAGACGGTTGAGGAAGCAGCCACCGCCGCAGGCGATCCTGCCGATGCCGCTGCGTTCGGCAGCGCGCATGGCCCAGTCCGCGAGCGCCGCCACCAGCGTGGCATGAAAAACCGCGGCGCCATGATCGGCGTCGGCGACATCGGCCAGCCTGCCCAGGGCGGGCAGCAGGTCGAGCTGGCCGTCGTCCGCAATGCGCCATTCCGCCGGCCCTGGCCAGCCGTGGGCTTCGACATGGCGCGTAGCCGCCCGCTCGAGCGCGATGGCCGCTTCGGCCTCGAAACTCATGCGCCGCGATATGCCGAGCAGCCCCGCCGCGGCGTCGAACACGCGGCCGGCACTCGAGGTTTCGGGACAGTTGAGCCGCTTTGCGAGCATGGTCACCAGCATCGCCGCGCCCGGCTCGTCGGCGAAGCGGCATGTGATCTCGGCGCCACGGCCCAGGGCATAAAGAATGCTCGCCGCAACGCGCCACGGCTCGCGGGCGGCGTGGTCGCCGCCCGGCAGCGCGATGGGGCGAAAATGGCCGAGCCGCTCGAAGCACGCGCCATCCACGCGCAGCAGTTCGCCGCCCCAGGGCGTCTGGTCGGTGCCCAGCCCCACGCCGTCGAGCGCCAGGCCGATCACGGAGCCCTCAATGCCGTGCTCGGCGCACAGGGAAGCGATATGGGCGTGGTGGTGCTGGACGGTGACCAGCGGCACGTCGAGTTCGCTGGCCAGGCTGGCGGCCATCCGGCTCGAATAAAAGTCGGGATGGAGATCGCAGGCGAGCGCGGCAGGCGGCGCCTGCAGCCAAACCCGCATTTCGTCGCAGGCTTGGTCGAAACTCGCGCAGGCCTCGGGCGTATTGAGGTCGCCCACCGTCGTCGACAAGGCGGCCTCGCCGTCCCGAAGCGCGCAGACGGTGTTCTTGAACCAGGCGCCGGTGGCGAGCACCGGCGGCCCCGCCCTCGATAAACTCAGCGTCGCGCTTGCAGCCATGCCAGCCAGTCGCCCATGCCTTCGCCGGTGGTCGCGGAGACGCGGATCACCTGGATGGCCGGATTGACGCGCCGCGCCGCCTCGATAGCCTGATCGACGTCGAACCTCAGGTGCGGCAGCAGGTCGCACTTGTTGAGCAGCATCAGGTCGGCGGCGCGGAACATGTCCGGGTACTTGAGCGGCTTGTCCTCGCCTTCCGTCACCGAGAGGATGACCACCTTGTGCGCCTCGCCGAGGTCGAAGGCGGCCGGGCAGACGAGGTTGCCGACATTCTCGATCATCAGCAGCGAGCGCTCGGGCAGGCTAAGCTGCTGCATGGCATGGCCGACCATGTGGGCGTCGAGGTGGCAGCCCTTGCCGGTATTGATCTGGACGGCCGGCGCACCGGTGGCGCGGATGCGTTCGGCGTCGTTGCTGGTCTGCTGGTCGCCCTCGATCACCGCCACCGCGCACTGGCCCTTGAGCATCTCGATGGTCTTGCACAGCAGCGTGGTCTTGCCCGAGCCGGGGCTGGAAACGAGGTTGAGCGCAAAGACGCGCCGGTCGGCCAGAAAGGCGCGGTTCTCGCGCGCGTAAGCGTCGTTCTTCGACAGGATGTCCTGCTCGATCTTCAGCATGCGCGCCGGCGTCATGCCCGGCGCGTGGCTGCGCCTGGGCGCGTAGGCATGACCATGGTGATGGTGGTGGCCATCGTGGCCATGCTCGTGATCATGGTCGTGCCCATGTTCGTGGGCATGACCCTCGATTTTCGTTTCGTCGTGGCCGCAGCCGCAAGTGGTGCACATGGTCTTGTTTCCTTACTCGATTTCCAGTTCCTTGACGCGCATTTCCGTGCCGCCCGTCACCTGCACCCGAAAACTGCCGCAGCGCGGGCAGGCGGAAAGCTTGTCGCTCATCGGCACCGACTGGCTGCAGTCGAGGCACCAGCCGGTGCCCGGCGCCTCGACGATCTCCAAGCGCGCACCCTCGGCGATGCTGTCCTTGACGACCGCGTCGAAACAGAAGCGCAGCGACTCGACCTCGACGCTAGCCAGCTGCCCGATCTCGAGGAAGACGGCGCTGACCCGCCTGGCATTCTCGCGGCGGGCGGCGTCTTCGAGCAACTGGAGGATGCCCTCGGCGAGGGACATTTCATGCATGGCGGCGCGCGACGAACCGGACAGGGAGAATCTTACCGGCCCCGCCCGCCTTCCGGGGAGCCTGCCTGCATGGCGCCGACCGCCGCATCCACCGCAGGCACCGCTTCGCCGCGCAGGATGCGGCCGAGCAGCTCCTCGTCCACCAGATCCTGCTGGGGCTCCGCGTTTGCCGGCGTCAGCAGCCGCTCCAGGAAGCCGGCGGCCTCCGCCAACGCCGCCGACTGGCTCGGGAACCCGCGCATCGGCGAATGCACGGAATGCACCTGGAAAACGCCGAGCTCGTCCACGCGATTGACCAGGAAGCGGAAGCTGCCGCCGGGGAAGGCATGCGTCTGCTTGTCGCCCAGCGCCATCGCCTGCCAGTCGTCGTCCTCCACGCCCGGCAACAGCACGACGCTCATCATCCAGGGCGTCACCAGCATGCCGACGACGCGGCCAGCGTGTTCCCGGAAGCCGAGCGTCGCCACCCCGAGCGCATGATTGAGCAGCGGCAGGCCGGCCATCTGCTCGTCGTGGATGCGCTCGAAGGCCGCGGCGACGCGCGCTGCCTGTACTTCGGGCGAGAACGTCATCATGCCGGCACCTCCCGCGCCAGCCCCGGAAAATGCCGGTCGACGTCGATGCTCTCGGCGCCGTCCATGATTTCCTGCAAGCCGTCGAGGGCCAGGTCGATCTCGCGCGCCTGCCGTTCGCTGATGACTTCCCGCGCCCAGCCGAGGAAGCTCAGCACCCACGCGCCGGCCGGCTGCTCGCCGACCAGCAGCATGGTGACCTCCTCCTCGCCGTTCCGACCGCGGCACAGCGCGCTCACCGGGCCCGGCCGGACGATCTGCACGGGCAGCGCTATGCACATGCCGCCACGGCCTCCAGGCGTTCCAACTCGGCCTGGCGCCGCCAGTGGCCGGCGCGCACTTCGGCGCGCGGCGTCGCGACGACGCCGACTCGCGCCAGCTCGTCGACGAGCATGCCCACCATCGCGTCGAGGCCTTCGGCGGCCGGCTCGCTCAAGCCCAGACGGTTGTCGAGCAGGTGCGGCACCATGCCGATGATGGCGACGTGGCGCGGCATTTCGCCTTTGAAGGCCAGCAGCGCCAGCAGATCCGACAGGCCGAGCTGATGGTTGGACAGCTTGGTCTGAAAAAAGGCGCGGATCTCCTCGTTGGCGATGCGCACCCGCGTGCCGGGCGGAGCGCCGGCATTGACGGCGTCGGCGACGATCAGGCAGTCGGCGTTGCGCATCGGCTCGAACAGCTCCATGCCCGTGGTGCCGCCATCGACCACCCGGACATTGTCGGGCAAGGTGTAGCGCGCCTCCAGTTCCTCGACGGCTCGCACGCCGATGCCCTCGTCGCGCATCAGCACGTTGCCCATGCCGATGACCAGCACGCGGGGCACAGGGCCACCGGCGGCGTGCCGCGACGGCTGACTTTCGGCGGCCATCAAAGCGCCTTCACCTTGACGATGGGCCGCTGTTCGTTGTCGAACATGTGGATGGCGCAGGCAATGCACGGGTCGAAGGAATGCACCGTGCGCAGCACCTCCAGCGGCCTCTCGGGATCGGCGATCGGGTTGTTCATCAGCGAGGCCTCATAGGGGCCGATCTGGTCGTTGGCGTCGCGCGGACCGGCGTTCCAGGTGCTCGGCACCACGGCCTGGTAGTTCTTGATCTTGCCGTTCTCGATCACCACCCAGTGCGACAGCGCGCCGCGCGGCGCCTGATGGAAGCCGACGCCCTTGATCTCGCCCTTCGGGAAGGTCGGCGGATTGAAGGTCGTCTGCTCCTTGCCGATGTTGTCGACCAGCTTGTGCCACTGGTCCTGCAGGGTGTCCATCATCACGGCGCAGCGCACGGCGCGCGCGGCATGGCGGCCGATGGTCGATTGCAGCGCCGCCAGCGGCACGTCGTTGAGCTTGCTCACGGCCTTGAGGGTGCCGATCGCCTGGTTCAGGTACTTGGTGTAGCGCGGGTTGCCGGCCGCGATGCCGTTATGCACGTCGGCCAGCGGACCGACCTCGCAGCGCTTGCCGTAGAAGGTCGGCGCCTTGACCCACGAGTACTTGCCGTCGTCCTGGAAGTCGGTGTACTGCGGCTCCGTCTCGCCCTGCCAGGGGTGCAGCGCCTTGTCGCCGGTGTACCACGCATGCTTCGAACTTTCGGCGACGCCGTCGCGGAAGAACTCGTCGTTGAAGGTCGTGATCGGCTTGAAGCTCTTCAGGTCGCCGCCGGCGATGAAGCCGCCGGGCAGGTCGAACACCGTGCCCTTGGTGTCCTGTGGACAATCCGGCACGGTCAGGTAGTTGTTGATGCCGCCGCCGTACTTGGTCCAGTCCAGATAGAAGGCGCCGATCGCCGGCACGTCCACGAGGTAGGCCGACTTGATGAACTGCTCGAGCTTGTCGATGAAGCCCTTCACCAGCAACAGGCGCTCGAGATTCAGCACCGAGGGCGCATCGAAGCCAATCGAATTCGACACGCCGCCGACGGCGACGTTCTGGATGTGCGGGCTCTTGCCGCCGAGGATGGCGACGACCTTGTTGGCCAGGTTCTGCACGTCGAGCGCCTGCAGGTAGTGGGCGACGGCGAGCAGATTGACGTCGGGCGGCAGCTTCATCGCCGGGTGGCCCCAGAAGCCGCTGGCGAAGGGGCCGAGCTGGCCGCTGCCGACGAAGGTCTTGAGGCGCTCCTGCACCGCCTTCATCTCGTGCGGGCCGTTGAGCGGCCAATCCGAAAGCGATTCGGCCAGCTTGGCGGTGGTGACCGGGTTGGCTTTCAGCGCCGAGGTGACATCGACCCAGTCGACCGCCGACAGGTGGTAGAAATGGACGATGTGGTCCTGGATGGCATGCGCCGTCTGGATGATGTTGCGGATCAGTTGCGCGTTGACCGGGATTTCCAGCTGCAGCGCGTTTTCCACCGCGCGCACCGAGGTGATGGCATGCACGGTGGTGCACACGCCGCAGAAGCGCTGCGTGTAGGACCACGCCTCGCGCGGATCGCGGCCGACCAGAATCTTCTCGATGCCGCGCCACATCTGGCCCGATGACCAGGCTTTGGTGACATGGCCGTTATCCACTTCGACGTCGATGCGCAGATGGCCCTCGATGCGCGTGATCGGATCAACAGTAATGCGTTTTGCCACGGAAGTCTCCTTTGCGTTATCGGGGTCAGGCGGCCGCGTGGTCTTCGCGCGGCAACACCGGGAAAGTCTTGACGATGAACAGGAAGAGGGCAATCTCTGCCGCGATCATCGACACGGTGACGATCACCTCGGGCAGGGCCGGAAAATAGCTGTAGCCGGTGCCCGGATTGAAAGTGACCAGGAAAGCGTCGAACCGGTACAGCGAGCCCGCCAGGATCATGCTGACCGCCGCGTAGAGCAGCTGCTTGCCGTTTTCGCGCGCCCTTGGCGAAGCCAGTACTACCAGCGGATAGGCGAATAGCGCGGTCTCGATCCAGAACATCAGGCTGCCCAGATCGAAGGCAAACAGCGCGCCGAGCTTGCCGGCGACCGCCAGGTAGGCGAAGCGGATGACCAGGAAGGCGGCGATCAGCCCCATGATGATTCGGCCCAGGCCGGAGAACAGATGCGTCTCGGGATGCCGCTTGAAGCCGGTGGTCAGAAGCGAGCCCTCGAAGATGACGATGGCGAAGCCCATGGTGAAGGCCGAGAGCACGGCCAGCAGCGGCTGGATGTGCAACGTCTGCCAGAGCGGATGCACCTTCCAGCCCATGGCGATCAGGAAGCTGCCCAACGAGGACTGGTGCATGGTCGGCAGCAGGATGCCCAGAGCGATGAAGAAGAACAGCGCCTTGTCGAGCCGGCTGCGCCATGCGTCGGCCTGGATCTGCCAGCCGGTCTGCTTGCGCAACCATTCGAGTACCGTTGGCGAGAACTCGATCACCAGCACCAGTATGTAGGTCGCCACGCAGAGGCCGACTTCCAGCATCACCGAATGCGGATTCACCTGCCAGGGCAGGAACATGTTGTAGGCGTTCCAGTAGCGGCCCATGTCGACGAAGGCGCCGAAAGCCGCGAAGCCGTAGCCGAGCAGGCTGGTCGCCAGCGCCGGACGGATCAGCGGGTGGTACTTGCCTTTGTTGAAGAGGTAGACCGTCACCGCCAGCGCATAGCCGCCGCAGCCCAGGGCGGTGCCGACGACGATGTCGTACACCACCCAGATTCCCCAGGCATAGCCGCCGTTGAGGTTGGTGACCGAACCTATCCCCGAGACGAAGCGGATGCTCAGGAACACCACACCTAACGCGGCGATGGCAACCATCGTCAGGAAGAAGGGCGTGAACAGCGGTCGATTGTCGAGCGCCTGATAGTGGTGGTTCATTCTGCCCCCCCTTTCTTGTCATCTTCCGTATTGCGCTTCACCAGCCAGGTGAAGCCGCCGAGCGCGATCGCCGGCAAGGCGAGATAGCTGTAGAGCGTGCTCTGTACGCCTTCCGAGATCGAGGCGAAGGAACGCTCGCCCAGCGGCGGCATGCCCAGCTTGTCGTAGGGGACGGCGGAAAGGTGCATGACGTTGGTGCCGCCCGCCTCCTTCTCGCCCCACACGGTCGGCTGGTACTGCGGTACGGCCTTCTCGTGATAGCTGTCGGGCTTGCGAATGTCGCCGCGCGGGTAGTGGTAGATGTCGCCGGGCTTCAGCGCCATGCGCCGCTTGGCCTCTTCGAGCAGCGCGGTGCGCGTGCCGAACAGCGTTGCGCCGGTCGGGCAGGCTTCCGCACAGCCGGTCATCATGCCCTGGTCGATGCGCTCGACGCCCTTCTGGTTGCACATCTGGCACTTGTGGATCTTGCCGAAGGCGTTGTTGTAGTCGTACTGCGGCACGTTGTAGGGGCAGCCGGTCATGCAGGTGCGGCAGCCGATGCAGACATCCGAGTTGTAGCTGACGATGCCGGTCTTCGGATGGCGCGTCAGCGCCTGTACCGGACAGACCGAGACGCAGCCCGGATCGACGCAATGCATGCAACTGCGCTTCTCGAAGCAGAAGCCGTCGGCCAGGGCATCCTTGACCGCGCCCTTGCCGTCGCTATGCACTTTGATGACGTTGAGCGTCTGTGCCGAAAGGTCGAGCGCGAAGTCGGCATAGGTATTGCCGTCCATCGGTACGGGCGGCATGCCGTTCACCTGTTTGCATTTGCTCACGCAGGCCTTGCAGCCGACGCACAGCGTCGCGTCGTAGAGCATGCCGATGGCTTCCGGTGCCGGCTCGAGATTCGGCCGCGCATGCGCGACCGTGCTCGCCACGGCCGCGGCCGAAGCCACCGCACCGCCCAGCGAGGCTTTGAAGAAGTTTCGCCGGTCCATGATCAGGCTCCCTTGTCGCCCGACTGACCCGTCTCCTGCTTGCCGTCGAGTTTCTTGCCCGTCGCGACCGTTGCGCCCAGCAAGGCGCCGACCGCCGCGCCGGCCACGGCGGCAGCGGCGACGATGGTGGACGAGGTCGGGTTCTGGCGATCGCTGATGCTCGGAAAAACGTTGGGCGGCGTATGGGTCTTGACCTCGGCCAGGCTGAACATCGGCTTGTTGAAGCCCGTGCCTTGTTCCGAGCAGCCGAAGCAGGGATGGCCGACGCCGATCGGCCAGACGCCGCCGCCGACGTTGTTGTATTCCAGGCTGGGACAGTTGTTGTAGGTTTCGGGACCCTTGCAGCCGAGCTTGTACAGGCACCAGCCCTGGCGATGGCCCTCGTCGCCGAACTGCGTGGCGAAGCGGCCGGCGTCGAAATGCGGACGGCGGTAGCAGTTTTCGTGGATCAGCCGGCCATAGGCCCACTTCGGCCGGCCCTTCTCGTCGATGGGCGGCAGCTTGCCGTAGGTGACGAAGTAAAGCACCGTGCCGAGAAAGTTGGCCGGATTGGGCGGGCAGCCGGGAATCGTCACGACCGCCTTGTCCTTGAGGAACTGTGGCGCACCGGTGGCGCCGGTCGGGTTGGGCGAGGCGGACTGCACGCCGCCCCAGCTGGCGCAGGAGCCGAAGGCGACGATGGCGGCGGCGCCCTCGGCCGCCTCGCGCGTCGCGTCCATCATCGTCTGGCCGCCGATCTTGCAGAAGATGCCGTTCTGCGCCAGGGGAATCGCGCCTTCGACGACGAGCAGGTACTTGCCCTTGTACTTCTGCATCGCTTCGCGCTTGATCTCCTCGACGCGGTGCCCGGCGCCGGCATCCAGCGTCTGGTGGTAGTCGAGCGAGATCAGGTCGAGAATCAGGTGTTCGAAGCTGGGCTGCTCGGAACGCAGCAGCGACTCCGTCGGGCCCGTGCATTCCTGGCCGTGCAGCCAGATCACCGGCGGTCGCATGGGATCGGCGATCGCCTTGGCCATGGCCATGGCCGCGTTGGTGCCCAACCCGAAGGATGCGGCGATGCCGGTACAGAACTTCAAGAAGGTGCGACGCGAAACGCCGAGCCGCCGTTCGACGGCGGAGAAATCAGTGGGATCGTCGATTGCTACATCCGGGTTCTTTTTCACAAGAATGTTCCTCCTCAAGCCCCTGAGCGATAAATACCGGTTCGTCGGGTACGACAGGGCCCACCATCAGCAGGGCGGCTTGTGGTCGGGCGCCTGGAGGAAAGAGTGCAAGTTGGGTGCCATGGTCGAAATAACCAGGCAAGCCATTGATCTAAAAAGGTTTGATAAACCCGTTGCCGATGCTGCGCCACAACAATATGGAAGCTTTGCTTCCATATTTTCTTCGAAAGCGGAAGGTGTTATTACACCTACTGCGCCCCCCGCGGTGCCAGCGGCAAAGCCAGGGTGAACACGGTGCCGCCGCCCGGTCCGTTCTCGACGCTCAGCTTGCCGCCATGGCGTTCGACAATACCGTAGCTGATCGCCAGACCAAGTCCGGTGCCCTTGCCCACCGGCTTGGTGGTGAAGAAGGGATCGAAGACGCGCGGCAGGTTTTCCCGGGCGATCCCGACGCCATTGTCGGCAAAGCGCAAGCGTACCTTCTCAACATCGATGCGGCAGGTGATTTCCAGTCGCGCCTCCGCCTGTCCGGCGGTCGCATCGCAGGCGTTCTGTACCAGGTTCATGACCACCTGCTGCAGTTGGCCGGCTGAACCGTTGATCGCCAGCGTGGACGGCAGATCGACATGCACCTTGAAGCCGCCGGGTGCGGCCTTGCTGACCCAGTGCACGGCACGCTCGACCACCGGCACGAGATCCATCGGCTCCAGCAGGTTGCGATCCACGGCGGAAAAACGCTTGAGGCCGTCGACGATATCGCGCGTTCGCTCCGCGCCTTCGGCCGTGCCCTCGATCAGCGAGGGCAGGTCGGCGAGCAGGCGGTCGATGCCCAGTTCCTCGCGCAGCGCGTCGATGCGTTCCCACGATTCCTTGCGCTGTACGGCGCCCAGATACTCGCCCAACCGGTTCGAGTAGCGCTTGAGCGCCAGCACGTTGCCGAACACGAAGCTGATCGGATTGTTGAGTTCGTGCGCGACGCCGGCCACCAGCCGGCCGAGCGAAGCCATCTTCTCCGAGTGCAGCAGCTGCTGTTGCGTGCGCTTGAGATCCTCGTGCGCCTGCCGCAGCGCCTGGTAGGCGCGGCGCAGCTCGCCGACCGGCCGGCCGGTGATGACCACGCCGAGCATCTTGCCCGTGGCGCTATAGCGCGGCGTGCAGTTGAGCGACACCGGAATCGCACTGCCGTCCGCGGCGCGCAACTGCATCTCGCAGTCGTGCAAGGTCTCGCCGACATGGCCGGCAAAGAAATGCTGCGCCTGCTGGCGCGACGCTTCGTCGGCGAACAGGTCGAAAATGCGCCGGCCCTTCAGCGCCGCCTCGTCCCGGCCGGTAAGCTGCTGCAGCGACTGGTTGACGTCCTCGATCACGCCGGCGCGGTTGCAGACCAGCAACACGTCCGACATGGACGTCAACACCGAAACGATGAACTGCTGCGATTCCTCGAGCGCCGCGTTCTTGTCCTCGAGCGCCACCTCGTACTGCAGAAGATCGCTATACACCTCGTCCATCTTCTGGATCACATCCAGCCAGACGTCCTCGCTGGCGCCGGCGCGCGCCGCTGCCACCAGCTGTTCGATGCCGTCGGGTTCGATCTTGTCGCCCATCAGTGCACAGTACACACCATGCAGGGATCGAAGGAGCGGACGACGTGCTGGACGGCGACGGGCGCTTTCCCGTCCTGGCCGACCGGGATGCCGGCCAGCGCGCGCTCGAGCGCGCCGGGGCGGCCGGCGCTGTCGCGCGGCGAGAAGTTCCAGGTGGTCGGCGCGATGATCTGGTAGTTGTGGATGCGGCCGCGGCGGATCGTCAGCCAGTGGCCGAGCGCACCGCGCGCGGCTTCGACGAGCCCCACGCTCTCCGCTTCGGCGGGCAGTTCTCCTTCCGTCGAAAACGGCTCGCCGGGGCGCAGGCGCTCGGCCCAGGCTTCCATGGCCGGCACCAGGCGGGCCACCTCGAGCAGGCGGGCGACGACGCGCGCCTCGACGCCGCCTCCGTCGCGCGCGACCATGTCGCGGGCCAGCGGCTGGCCGGCAATCACCTGTCGCGCCAGGGCGCCGGTTTCAACCACTTCGCCGCCGAGCCGCGGTGCCTTGCACCAGCTGTAGGCGGCCTGTTTGTCGGCGACCGGCAGCGTCGAGCCGCGCAGCGGCGGCAGGGGCTCGGCCGCATCGGCGTACCAGGCGTGGCTGACGTCCTCGGCGATCCGCGCCGGATCGAGCAATGCCGGCCCGCCGGCCCAGACACCGGCCGGCCACCAGCGGCCGCCTTCCTGCTCGTAGGCGCCGTAGCTCATGTAGGCGACGCCGGCATGGCCGAGCGCGCGCAGGTTCAGCGCCCGCGACGCCCGCAGGAAGAGACCGAAGTCGCTCTCGGCATGCCGTTCGGCCCAAGCCGCCAGTTCATCGACCGAAGCAAGCGCCGCAACGGCTTCGAGCGCGTCGCCGAAGGTCGCGCGTTCGAGGAAGCGGCGGAAGTCGCGCAACACGCGCAGCAGGCGCAGGCGCCCGGAAGCGTTGAGCGGATGCGCCGAGCCCCCCGGCTGCAGCGTCAGCGTGTGCGGCCATTTGCCGGCCAACAGGCCCATGGCGCGCATCCAGTCCGCGCGGGCGGGCAGGAAATCTCCCGCCGCCGCGCCCGTGACCGCTCTGAACCGTGCCGAAGCGGCGTGCCACCACGGCTGACTTTCGTAGCAGTCGCGCGCAAAGTCGGGCATGAAGAACAGATAGAAGTGCGTAACGTGGTCGGCGACGTTCTCGACCGCGTGGATCAGGTTCGCCGCGATGCGTCCGTTGTCGGGCGGCTTGATGCCCATGGCGCCGGCCAGCGCCCGCGCGGCGGCGGCCGACTGCGATACCGAGCAGATGCCGCAGATGCGCGGTACGAACACGAGCGCGTCCATGGGCGGCTTGCCTTGCAGGATCTGTTCGAAACCGCGATAGAGCGAACTCCTGACGCGCGCCTCGCGCACCCGGCCGTCGGCGATGTCGAGAATCACCTCGAGGTCGCCCTCGACGCGGTTGAATGGCCCGACGACGATTCTGCTCATGTGCGGCTCATGCGCGACTCATGGCCGGCTCACGGCTTCCTGGCCGGACGCGGCCAGTGGACGATGTGGTCGGTCTTGGCGTTCTGCCGCACGCGCGCGGGCGTCGCCGACTTCGACAAGGCGGCGAGCGCGACGAACCAGGCCTTGGGCATGTCGAGCGGCAGGCCGATCGGAATGCCCGCCACCTTGGGCGTGATCGAAAATGGATGGCCCGGCTCCTCGAAGCCGGGCTCGGTGCAGCGGATGCAGGCATAACCGCCGTCGGTGCACGAGCCGCCGCCGTTCCAGGGCCGCAGATTGCAATCGGCGTGGGCTTGCGTGCCCTTGCAGCCGAGGTGCTCCATCAGGCAGCCCTGGTCGCCGTTCTTCTCGGCGCTGGCCTTGAATTCGTAGAACTCGTTGCGCGCGCAGCCGTGATGCACCAGCGCATCGGTATAGAAACGCGGACGCGACAGTTCGTCCAGGTCGGCCGCGCCCAGCTCGTCCCTCGCCAGCGACAGCAGGGTTTCCGTCACCCAGTCCGGATGCGTCGGGCAGCCCGAGATATTCACCACCGGCAGCCCGCCGCGGGTGTGGAACGCGGCGCCGAGCAGGCCGCCGGGGTTGGTTCCATCGTATTGCAGGCCGCAGGCGTCGGTGGGATTGACGCCGCCCGCGGTGATGCCGCCGAAAGCCGCGCACGACCCGACGGCCACAACCTGCCGGGCGCGCGACGCCAGCAGCTTCACCCACTCGATCATCGGCCGGCCGGTGCCGGCCAGCACGTGGAAGCGGCCGCTGCCCGCCGGGCCGCGCAGCAGCGAGCCTTCGATGCAGAGCACGTCGAAGTCGCGGCGGCCATCGGCGCAGGACTCAAGGATATCCAGCGATTCATCGGCGCTCGCCTCCGAAAAGCTCGGATGCCAGACGATCTCGATCCCCGCATCGGCCAGCGTCGCGAACAGCGGGCCCCACTCGCTGCCGAGCCACGACAGCGTGCAACCGCCACAGCCGCCCGATTGCAGCCAGAGCAGTTTCATGCGCCCTCCATCCTCCCTCCCCCGCGGGTGTCGCTCATTCCGGCTGCTCCAGCCCGTAGCGCGCCAGCTTGGCGCGCAACCCGACGCGCGACAAACCCAACTCCTCTGCGGTGCGGCTCTTGTTGCCACGCAAGCGGATCAGCGTGGCACGAATCATTTCGGCCTCGACGTTCTCGATACGCTCCTTCAACGTGCCGCTCCCCGTAGTCCTGGCGGCATGGGTTCCGGCGGCAGCCATGCCGCCATCGCCATCCGGCCCGCGCACCGCCGGCGACAGCAGTTCGGCACCCAAAACGTCGCTGTCGGTCAGCGCCAGCATGCGCATGACCTCGTTCTGCAACTCGCGCACGTTGCCGGGCCAGCGGTACCGCTCCAGGCAGCGGAGCGTCTCCGGACTGAGCACCGCGCCCTGCCTGCCCGACTGTTGCCGGCGCAGGTCGAGGAGCTCCGCGGCGATCAGCGAGATATCCATGGGCCGCTCGCGCAATGCCGGCAAGTGCAGCTTCATGCCGGCCAGCCGATAGTAGAGATCTTCGCGAAAGCGGCCGTTATGCACGTCTGCCTCGAGGTCGCGGTTGGTCGCGGCGATCACCCGCACGTCGACCGACACGGGGCGCGGGCTGCCGAGCGGACGAATCTCGCCTTCCTGCAAGGCGCGCAGCAGCTTGACCTGGAAAGCCGGCGAGGTCTCGCCGATCTCGTCGAGGAAGATGGTGCCGCCGTCGGCCTGCTGGAACAGGCCGATGCGATCCTCGTAGGCGCCCGTGTAGGCGCCTCGCTTGTGACCGAACAATTCCGATTCCAGCAGCGTGTCCGGCAGCGCGCCGCAGTTTTCGACGACGAAGGCGCCGTCGGCCCGCCGGCTGGCGTAATGCACTGCGCGCGCCAGGATCTCTTTGCCGGTGCCCGATTCCCCGGTGATCAGGATCGACATCTCGTGCGGCGCCACGCGCTCGGCGATCCGGCAGACTTCGTTGAGCGGGCTGTCGACCGCGCGCACCAGGCGGCTGAACGCCGCTTCGGCGCGTGCGCGCCCCTGTTTTTCCCCGACGCGCTTCCTGAGCACTTCGGGGCTGGCGCGCATTTCCAGCGTCAGCCGCTGGTGGGCCTGCTGCAAACGCCAGAGTTCGGCGGCGCCGCGCAGCGTCAGCAACAGCTGCTCCGGATGCCAGGGCTTGAGGATGTATTGCCAGATGCCGGCTTCGTTGATGCCGGCGATGATGTCCTCGGCTTCCGTGAAGCCGGAAATGATGATGCGCACGGTGTCGGGCCACTGCACCCGCACCTGCCTGAGGAAATCGACGCCCGACGTGCCCGGCATGCGCTGGTCGCACAAGAGGATGTGCACGAATTCGCGCGCCATGATGGCGGCAGCTTCATCCGCCGACCCGGCCGTCAGGACGGTGAAACCCTCTTCCAGCGTGCGGCGCAGCGCCTCCTGCGAGCGCACTTCGTCGTCCACGACGAGAACCACTGCCTTGGCCACCGCCACCGATGCCTCCTCATGAAAGGAGGCATTTCAAGCGGCGGGCCCCGCCTTGTCAAGCCGCGATCGGGAAACGCGCCCCGCCAGGCCGCCGTCGAATTCGACCACAGCGTCGAACCCACCCGCCTCCCGATCACCAAGCCCAGTGTTGATGAGGATCCACGGGAGGCGGGCATTATTGACCTGCCGCAATACCGCAAATATGCCCTGGCCCTAGACTACGTGCTGCATGGCAACATCGGCATCCGCAATGACTGAACCGACTTCCGAAAAACTGGGCATCATCCTCGACCGCCACCGTCGCGACGGCACCCGCTTGATGCAGATTCTGCGTGAAACGCAGGAAGCCTTGGGCTGGCTGTCGCCGCCGACCCTCACCGCCATCGCCCAGGGCATCGGCTGGCCGCGGGCCAAGGTGGAAGGGACGGCCGGTTTCTACAGCTTTTTCCACACGCGGCCGATGGGCGAGTATCGCGTGCTCTGGAGCGACAACATCACCGACCGCATGCTCGGCAGCCTGGACCTCATGCAGGCCATGTGCCAGAAGCTCTGGCTGGAACCGGGCCGCGTTTCCGAAGATGGCCTGGTCAGCGTGGACACGACTTCGTGCACGGGCATGTGCGACCAGGGGCCGGCGGTGCTGGTCAATTACCGCGCCATCCCGCGCATGACGCTGGCCCGCGTCGAGCAGATGGTCGAACTCATACGCACGCGCACGCCGCTCGCCGAATGGCCGCAGGCATGGTTCGTCGTCGAGGACAACATCCGCCGCGCCGACATCCTGCTCGGCAACGACATGCTGCCCGGCGACGCGCTCAAGGTCTGCCTGGCGCGCGGCGCCGATCAGCCGACGATGGAAACCGCCTCCAACGAGCGTTCCTTCCGCGAAGCCATCCACACCGGCGATGCCGGACCGGGCGCGACGCTCGACGAGATCAAGCGGTCCGGCCTGCGCGGTCGCGGCGGCGCCGGTTTCACCACCGGCCTCAAGTGGGAGGCCTGCCGCAATGCGCGCGGCGACAGCCGTTACGTCATCTGCAACGCCGACGAAGGCGAGCCTGGCACCTTCAAGGATCGCGTGTTGCTGACGCGGCAGCCCAACCTCGTCTTCGAGGGCATGACGGTGGCCGCCTACGCGATCGGCGCCAGCAAGGGCTACCTCTATCTTCGCGGCGAGTACCGCTACCTGCTGGAGCCGCTGGAGTCAGTCCTGGCGACCCGCCGGCGCGCCGGCTTGCTGGGCCGGAACATGCTCGGCACGCCGGGCTTCGACTTCGACATCGAGATCCACCTCGGCGCCGGTGCCTACATCTGCGGCGAGGAATCGGCGCTGATCGAATCGCTCGAAGGCAAGCGCGGCGTGCCGCGCAACCGGCCGCCCTACCCCGTCACGAACGGCTTCCTGAACCAGCCGACCGTGGTGAACAACGTCGAGACCTTTGCCGCCGCGGCGCTGGTCGCGCTCAACGGTGGCGACTGGTATCGCCGCATCGGCACGCCCCGTTCGGCCGGCACCAAGATTCTGTCGATCTCCGGAGATTGCGAGCGGCCGGGCCTCTACGAATATCCGTTTGGCGTCACTGTGCGCCAGGTGCTCGCCGATTGCGGTGCACACGATTCGCAGGCCGTGCAGATTTCCGGCCCCTCGGGCATTTGCATCGGACCCGACGAGTTCGATCGACGTATCGCCTTCGAGGACATCCCGACGGCGGGCGCCTTCATGATCTTCGACATGCGGCGGGACATCTTCGATGTCGTACGCAACTTCATCCACTTCTTCGCCCATGAGTCCTGCGGCTTCTGCACGCCCTGCCGCGTCGGCACCACGCTGCTCAAGAACCTGATGGACAAGATCGCCGCCGGCCACGGCACGCGCTACGACATCAACGAGATCTACAACCTGAACCGCGTGCTGCAGTCGGCCGCGCATTGCGGCCTCGGCCACACCGCCGGCAATCCGCTGGTGCATACGCTGGAGAAGTTCCGCCCGGCCTACGAGCGGCGCCTGACCTCGCTGGAGTTCGAACCCGCCTTCGACCTCGACGCCGCCCTATCGGAAGCGCGCCAGATGACCGGTCGCGACGATGCCGCAGCCCACCTGGCGACCGAACCGGAGGCCTCGCGATGAGCGAACAAACCTTCACCCTCGACGGCCAGGAGATTCCCTTCGCGACGGGCCAGAGCGTGATGCAGGCGGCGCTGTCCGCCGGCGTCTTCATCCCGCACCTCTGCTATCACCCGGAATTCCGGCCGCATGGCAGCTGCAAGCTGTGCACAGTGAAAATCAACGGCCGCCCGGCGACGTCCTGCACCACGCCGGCCGCCGCCGGCCTGGAGGTCGAGAGCGATACCCAGGAAATCCTCGACAAGCGGCGGACGCTGCTGCAGATGCTGCTGGTCGAAGGCAACCATTTCTGCCCGTCGTGCGAGAAGAGCGGCCACTGCAAGCTGCAGGCGCTCGGCTACGAACTCGGCGTCATGACGCCGCACTTCAACCACTTCTATCCCGACCGGCCGGTCGATGCCTCGCATCCCGACGTGCTGCTCGATTTCAACCGCTGCATCCTCTGCGAACTGTGCATCCGCGCCAGCGCCGAAGTCGACGGCAAGAACGTCTTCGCGCTTGCCGGTCGCGGCATCGGCAAGCACCTGATCGTCAATGCCGAATCCGGCAAGCTCGGCGACACCGATTTCGCGCTCACCGACAAGGCGGCGCAGGTCTGCCCGGTCGGCGTCATCCTGGCCAAGCGCCAAGGGTTCGCCGTGCCGATCGGCCAGCGCCGCTTCGATGCCGCGCCGATTTCCGCGCACGTCGACGAATTCAGGCCGGTCGCGCCCCAGGCCGGAGGCAAGCCATGACCGCGGCGCGCAAGGTCCGCATCGCGACGGCCAGCCTCGCCGGCTGCTTCGGCTGCCACATGTCGCTCCTCGACATCGACGAGCGCCTGCTCGACCTGCTGCGGCTCGTCGAGTTCGACCGCACGCCGCTCACCGACATCAAGACCCTCGGCACGCGCGGTCCCTGCGACATCGGCCTCATCGAAGGCGGCGTCTGCAACGCGGAAAACGTGCATGTGTTGCGCGAGTTCCGCGCTCACTGCAAGATCCTCGTCGCCATGGGCGCCTGTGCGGTCAACGGCGGTCTGCCCGCCCAGCGCAACCACCTCGACCTGCGCGACATCCTCAGCGAGGTCTATCACACCGAGGCCGGCCTCGCCCACGGCGGCATTCCCAACGATCCGGAACTGCCCTTGCCGCTCAACGAGGTGCATCCGATCCACGAGGTGGTGAAAGTCGACTACTTCCTGCCCGGCTGCCCACCGTCGGCGGACGCCATCTGGAAATTCCTCACCGACCTCCTGGCCGGACGCACGCCGCATCTGCCGCACGGTCTGATCCACTACGACTGATTTTTGCGAGCCCGCCATGAGCTTCGATCTCGAAACCGCCCACCATCCCGAACAGCTCCGGCGCGTCGCCATCGATCCGGTGTCCCGCGTCGAGGGCCACGGCAAGGTGACGCTGCTGCTCGACGAGCACAACAGGGTGCACCAGGTGCGGCTGCACATCGTCGAATTCCGCGGCTTCGAAAAATTCATCCAGGGCCGTCCGTACTGGGAAGTGCCGGTGATGGTGCAGCGGCTGTGCGGCATCTGCCCCGTATCGCATCACCTGGCGGCCTCGAAGGCGCTGGACATGATCGTCGGCGCCACCCGGCTGACGCCGACCGCCGAGAAGATCCGCCGCTTGATGCACTACGGTCAGATTCTGCAGTCGCATGCGCTGCACTTCTTCCACCTCGCCTCGCCCGACCTGCTGTTCGGCTTCGATGCCGATGTGGCCAAACGCAACGTCGTCGGCGTCGTCGCCGCCCATCCCGAGACCGCGAAGAAGGGCGTGCTGCTGCGCAAGTACGGCCAGGAAGTCATCCGCATGACGGCCGGCAAGCGCGTGCATGGCACCGGCTCGATTCCGGGCGGCGTCAACAAGTCGCTGAGCGCCGAAGAACGGGCGGCGCTCCTGAAGGACGCCTACCAGATGGTGGCGTGGAGCCGAGAGGCGGTCGCGCTGGCGCGGCAGCTGTTCGAGCAGAACGCCGATGTCAACAGTGCTTTCGGCCGCTTCGACGCCCACTCGATGAGCCTGGTTCGCGCCGATGGCGCCATGGACCTCTACCACGGCGGCCTGCGCGCGCGCGACATGAAGGGCGGGATTCTGTTCGACCATTTCGACTACAGCCGCTACTGGGACGTCATCGTCGAGGACGTCAAGCCCTGGTCGTACATGAAGTTCCCCTTTCTGCGCGCGCTGGGGCCTGACACGGGGTGGTATCGCGTCGGCCCGCTGGCGCGCGTTGCCAATTGCGACCACATCCCGACACCGCTCGCCGACAAGGAGCGCGCGACGTTCATGGCCAGCCCCGGCGCCGCCGGCGCGACGCTCGGCTACCACTGGGCGCGCATGATCGAAATGCTGCACGCCGCGGAAAGCATCAAGGATCTGCTGCACGACGACGACCTCGGGGGCAGCGACCTCGTCGTCACCGGCGAGCGCGCGGATCGCGGCGTCGGTGTCATCGAGGCGCCGCGCGGCACGCTGATCCACCACTACCGGGTGAACGAGAACGACGAGGTGACCCGCGCCAACCTGATCGTCTCGACCACGCACAACAACCAGGCGATGAACGAGGCGATCCGGCAGGTCGCCCGTCAGCACCTCGACGGCCAGGAGATCACCGAGGGGCTGCTCAACCACATCGAGGTGGCGATCCGCGCTTTCGATCCCTGCCTGTCGTGCGCCACGCACGCGCTCGGCCGCATGCCGCTCGAAGTCACGATAGTCAGCCGTGACGGCACGCCGATCGACCGCATGTTCCGCGACGAACACGGCCGTTGTTCGCGCGCGTGACGGCGCCGATCCTGGTTTTCGGCTGGGGCAATCCCAGTCGCGGCGACGACGCCCTCGGCCCGCTGTTCGTCGAGCGCATCGCGGCGATGGCGCTGCCCGGCGTCGAGTGCCTGACCGACTTCCAGTTGCAGGTCGAGCACGCGCTCGATCTCCAGAATCGCCGATGCGTGCTGTTCGTCGACGCCAGCATCGTCGCCGCAGCGCCCTTCGAGGTCAGCGCGATCGAAGCCTTGCCGGACGCGAGCTTCACCAGCCACGCCTTGTCGCCGCAGGCGGTGATGCAGGTCTACGAGGAACTCAACGACGAGCCGCCGCCGCCCTGTTGGCTGCTGGCGATTCGCGGAGAGGCCTTCGAACTGGGCCAGCCGCCGGGCCAGGCGGCGTCGGCCAACCTCGACGCGGCCGTCTTGTGGGCGCGCGACTGGCTTCAGGCCGGAACGCCGACGGCCGAGCCTTGCCGCGCGCGTTCCAGGTAGCGGTTCAGTTCGTCGATCGGCAGCGGCCGGCTGAAGTAATAGCCTTGCGCCAGATCGCAGCCCAGGCGGCGCAGATGTTCGAGCTGCGCCGCGGTTTCGACGCCTTCCGCGACCACTTTCAGCCCGAGGCTGTGCGCCATGGCGATCGCCGCCGCGCAGATGGCGGCATCGTTGACGTCGGTCTCGATGTCGCCGACGAGGGTCCGATCGAGCTTGAGGCCGTGGATCGGCAGCAGCTTCAGCCGGGCGAGCGAGGAATAGCCGATGCCGAAATCGTCGACCGAAAGCAGGACGCCCAGGGCGCGCAACTGCCGAAGCACGCCGATAGTGGTTTCCGGCGCCTCCATGGTCACGGTCTCCGTCACCTCGAGCTCGAGCTGGCCGGGCGCGATCCGGTTGTCCTGCAAGACGCCCCGCACGATGCCGACGATGTCGCGCTTGCGCAATTGATGCATCGACAGGTTGACTGCGATGCGGATGCCGGCGTAACCGGCCTCGGCCAGCCGCTGGCATTCGCGTCCGGACTGCTCGAGCACCCAGCGGCCAATGGCCTCGATCAGCCCGACCTCCTCCGCCAGCGGAATGAACTTGTCGGGCGGCACCAGGCCGATTTGCGGATTTTGCCAGCGAATCAGCGCCTCGATCGCCACCACCTGGCCAGAAGCGATGTCGATCTGCGGCTGGAAGTGCAGCCTGAATTCCTGCCGCTCGAGCGCCTGGCGCAAGGCGCGCTCCAGCTGCAGCCGCTCGGCGGCCGCCTGGTTCATCGCTTCCGTGAAAAACTGGTAATTGGCCCGGCCCTGCGACTTGGCATGGTACATCGCCGTGTCGGCGGCTTTCATCAACGCACCGGTATCCTCGCCGTCGGCGGGGAAAATGGCGATACCGATGCTGGGCGTCGAAAGCAGCTCGTGGCCGTCGATGCGATAGGGCCGCGACAGCTGTCGAACGATCTTGCCGCCCATCATCGGCACGGCGTGGACGACGCTCTCGTTCAGGTCGGTCATGACCACCACAAACTCGTCGCCGCCCAGGCGCGCGACGATATCGCTGGCACGAACGCTGGTCTGCAGGCGCTTGGCCACGTCCCGCAACAACTGGTCTCCCACCGGATGGCCGAGCGTATCGTTGATCGACTTGAAGCGATCGAGGTCGATGAACATCACCGCCAGGTGCCGGTTCTCGCGCCGCGCCGTACCGATGGCCTGCGCCAGCCGCTGTTCGAGGCTGAAGCGGTTCGCCAGACCCGTCAGCATGTCGTTGTGGGCCAGTTCGTGGATGCGCTGCTCCGCCAGCTTGCGTTCCGAGATGTCGGTAAAGCTGCCGATGTAATGGGTGACCTTGCCGTCGGGATCCTGCAGCGTCGAGATGGTGAGCCACTTCGGATAGCAACTGCCGTCCTTTCGCCGGTCCCAGATCTCGCCCTGCCAGCTGCCCTTGTCGTTGATGGCGCGCCACATCACCTCGTAGTCCTCGGGCGACGTGCGGCCGGCGGACAGCACGCTCGGATTCATGCCCTGGACGTCCGCCAGTTCGTACCCCGTCAGCGTGACGAAGGCACGATTGACCGAAACGATGTGCATGCTCGCGTCAGTGACCAGAATGGCCTCGCTGGTGTGCTCGTATACGCTGGCCATCAGCTTCAAGCGCCCCTCGGCGACTTGGGCGACGTCGATGGCCTGCGCCAGACTGACCTCGCTGCGCTTGAGCAAGCCGCGCATCAGCCAGAGCACCAGCAGCAGCAGCAAGCCGACCAGGACGACGGCCAGGCGCTTGGTCCGCCAGGAAGCCAGCACCTCGTCCTCCGCCAGCCCGGCCACCACGTAGAACGGTGCGTCGGCCAAAACGCGCACGCCGAGGATCCGCGGCAAGCCATCGCTGTAAGCGGAGGACTTGACCACGCCGTCGCGCAGGCCGGACGCGATGGCGCTCCGCACCGGATGATCCGCCGGCAACGTGCGGGCCATGTCATTCGGCAGCGGCGGCCGGCGCAGCACCAGGCTGAAATCGTCGCTGCGCCAAATGGCGAGGAAACCCCGGGTACCGACATCAAGCGAACTCAGCAGCCGCTCGAAGTAGGCCAGATCGATCTGCGCGGCCAGGGCGCCCAGGAATACCCCGTTGCCGGCCCGCAGCGGCAGCAGCACCATGAAGGATGCGACCTCGTCGGCGCCATGCTTCATCAGGCCAGAATAGGCGATTTCCAGTCGCGGATCCTCGCGCAGCCTGCGGAAGCGAGGCGCCTCGGCCATGTTGAACCGCCAGGGATCGTCCACGCTGGAGGTGTACAGCAGGCTGCCGTCGGCCGCCAGCACGTGGAACGCCTTGACTTCGGGGAAGCTCTTGCCCTCGATGGCCAGTTCGGCATTGAGATATTGCTCGTACCGGTGCAGATTTGCCTGCTGCATCGCCTCGGGGCGGACCTTGCCGCTCAGGCTGTCGAGCGAGGCGCGGGCGCGGTCGAGCGAGGCGCTCCAGCGCGCCTCGGTCAGCCAGGCCAGGTTTCGCACGGTGGTCTCGGCGGCCTGTATCGTCTGCTGGCGGCTGACCCAGAGCGAATAGACGAGCAGCAGCACCGCCGTGACGAATACGACCATCAGCGGCGGCAAAATGTGATTGCGATGGAGGCCCTTGAGCGCGCCGATGTTCACCACGTCATCCCGGTGGGATCGAAGGTTCGAATTGTGAATCAAGCGCGGCCTGCCCGGCAAGTTTGCTTGCTTGCAACGGCGCCGCGGCAAGCGCAGGTTGGGTGTAACATTCTGCGTTTAACCGAGCAATATCGTGGTGGCAAGGCGAGTGAAGTGAGAATTGCGCTGCTGGAGGACGACGACGCCCAGGCCGAAACGCTGGCCGAGTGGCTGCACGAGGCTGGACACGATGTCCATGTCTTCGGCCTCGGCCGCGACCTGGTGCGCCATGTCAGCCGCGAGAGCTTCGACACCTTCCTCATCGACTGGACGCTGCCCGATCAAAGCGGACGCGACGTGCTGTGCTGGCTGCGCCAGGATCGGGGCGAAACGGCGCCAGCCATTTTCGTCACCTCGCGCAATGCCGAGGAGGACGTCGTCGCGGGGCTCAATGCTGGCGCCGACGACTACATGATCAAGCCGATCCGCCGGCGCGAGCTGCTGTCGCGACTCGAAGCGATCTGGCGACGCAACCGGCCGCACGACGCCAGCCAGGATGTCATCGATGCCATGCCCTATCGGCTCGATCTCAAACATCGCACGGTCACCCGCGACGGCAAGCCGCTCGAGAGCTTGACCGACAAGGAATTCAGCCTGGCGATTTTCCTGTTCCAGAATCTCGGCCGACTGTTGTCGCGAGGCCACCTGCTGGAAGCGATCTGGGGCCTCAATGCCACCATCCCGACCCGCACGCTGGATACGCATATCAGCCGGCTGCGCAAGAAGCTGGAACTTTATCCGGCCAACGGCTTCCGGCTCGTTCCGGCCTACAACTACGGTTACAGGCTGGATCAGGTGGAACGGGCAACATAGTAGGTACGCCGGCACGCCTCAACATCGACCCGGGAATATTTTGATGTCCAAGCCGCTCCTGTCGCGTTTGCTGTCCTTCGCTCACCTCTCCCTGCCGCCGTTGTGCCTGGCCTGCCTGGTCGGGGTCGGCGCCGCCCGGGCGGCCGACGATCACGATTATCGAATCCTGCCAGGCGACACCTTGATCGGCATCGGCAAGCGCCTGCTCGAGTTTCCGCGCGACTGGCGCGTCGTGGAGCGGTACAACCGGATCGCCGACCCGTATCGGCTGACGCCGGGGGCGAGCTTGCGCATTCCGGTTTCGCTGTTGCGTCGCGAACCCGTCAAAGCGCGCGTGACCGCCGTCTCCGGCAACGTCACCGCCAACGACGAAAAGATCGCGGCGGGTGCCGATGTCGCTGGCGGCGCCAGCGTCGCCACCGGCGCCGCCAGCTTCGCCACCATCGAGCTGGTCGACGGTTCGCGCCTGCTCCTGCAGCCCAACAGCCGGATCAAGGTCGAGGATCTGGCCCGCCACCGGTATACCGAAACCACGGAAACGCGCCTGCGTCTCGAACGCGGTCGGATGGAATCGGTGGTCGTCAAGACGCCGCGGGCGCGTCCGCACTTTTCCGTGGTCACGCCCACCGCCACCATCGGCGTGCGCGGCACCCGTTTCCGCGTCGGCGCCGACGAGCAGGGCGCCACGACCCAGACCGAAGTCACCGACGGCACCGTCGCCGTCGGCGATGGCGGCAAGAGCACCGCCGTACCGGCCGGCTATGGCGTCATCGCCGAAGCCGGCGGCAAGGTATCGGCGCCTGTGGCGCTGCTGCCGGCGCCGGAACTCGGCGGTCTGCCGACGCTTCAGGAGCGCACCATCGTCCGGTTCGCCTTCCCGCCGGTGGCCGGTGCCCGGCAATACCGGGTGCAGGTGGGCGCCGACCCCGACATGCGCAACGTGCTTGCCGATATCGTATCGCCGATCCCCGAAGCCAAATTCGCCGACCTGCCCGACGGCCATTACAACGTGCGCGTGCGCGGCATCGATGCGCGCGGGCTCGAAGGTCGCGATGCCGACGCGCCCTTCCGGATCAAGGCGCGCCCCGAGCCGCCTTTCGCCCTGTCGCCGATAGGCGGCGTCAAGCTGCGCGCCGAGTCGGCGGAGTTCTCGTGGTCGAGCCATCCGGATGCCCAGCATTATCAGATCCAGTTGGCCGATGCGACGGGCTTCGGGCAGCCGCTGGTCGACATCGAGCGCGTCGACGGCACCACAGTCATGCCGGCACGCAAGCTGGCGCCCGGCGAATACCGCTGGCGCGCCCGCAGCGTCCGCGCCGATGGCGATCGCGGCCCGTGGGGCGATCCGCAGCGCTTCGTCCTGAAGCCGCCGCCCGCCGATCCCGAAACGCCCACGATCGGTGACGATGCGCTTGCCTTTACCTGGTCCGGCGAGCCTGGCCAGACTTTCCTGTTCCAACTCGCCCGCGACGCCGGTTTCGCCGACATGGTGGCCGAGCGGCGACTCGACCAGCCTTCGACGAGCATAGCCCGGCCGGAAGGCGGCAGCTATTTCATGCGGGTACGCGCCACCGACGCCGACGGCTTCGTCGGCCCGTTCACCCGACCGCAACGAATCGAGGTGCCGCCAAGACCGTGGCCTGGGTGGCCGTGGCTGCTGCTGCTGCCCGCCTTCTTCTTCTGAGTCGAGCAATGACGCTGCGCGGCCGTACCCTGACGGAATGGTCGCTGCTGTGCGTCCTGCTGGTCGGCGTGGTCGGCATGGCCGCCTGGCAGGGCTGGTTGTGGCGGGTCGACCATCTGCTCTACGACGCCAGCCTGCCCCTGCTGTCCCGGCAGGCCCCGGCGGACATCGTGATCGTCGCCATCGACGAACCGAGCCTGGCCCGGATCGGTCGCTGGCCGTGGCGCCGCGCGGTGCACGCCACGTTGCTGCACAAGCTGGCCCAGGCCAACGTCGCCGCCGTCGGCCTGGACATCATTCTCAACGAACCCGACACCGATGACCCGAACGGCGAGGCTCTGCTGGCCACCGCCCTTGCCCGCCACGGCCGCGTCATCCTGCCGGTGATTCCACCGCCGATCGGCACTGCCAGGATGGGCGAGGGCCGGCCGATGGCGGCGTTCGCCGGCGCCGCCGCCGGGCTCGGCCACATCGAAATGCCCATCGACGCCGATGGCATCGTGCGGGGCCTGTATCTTTGGGCCGGCGCCGGTGCGGCGCCGCATCCGCATCTGGCGCTGGCGATATTGGCGCTGGTCGATCCGGTACGCGCCGCGCGTTATCAGCCGGGGGCGACGACGGACGGCTTGGCCGCGCCGGACAAGTGGCGGCGCAGCGGCTGGCGTTATTTGCACTATGCCGGCCCTCCCGGCACCTACCGGACCGTTTCCTATGTCGACGTGCTCACCGGCGCAGTCGGCGCCGACCAGTTGCGCGGCGCGCTGGTGCTGGTCGGCGCCACCGCCGCCGGACTGGGCGACCTGCACGCCACGCCCATGTCGAACTCGGGCCGGCCGATGGCCGGCGTCGAGATTCTGGCCAACTTGCTCGATTCGCTGCGCACCGGCGAAACCATCGCCTGGCTCAATCACACGCTCACCACGGCGATTTCCGTGGCGGCCGTCCTGCTGCTGTTGATCGGACTGCTCTACCTGTCGCCGCGCGCGGGCTTGGCGTTGTCGGCTGGCGTCGGCGTGGTCGCGGTCGTGGCGGGTATCGCCCAGCTGCGCTGGGGCCTGATCTGGCTGCCGCCCAGCGCCATCCTGCTCGGCGCCGCGCTGGCCTACCCGCTCTGGAGCTGGCGCCGGCTCGAGGCGGCCCAGCGCTTCATGGACGCCGAACTGCATTTGCTGCGCGATACCGATCCCGTAACCGCCGCCAGCCCCACCGAAAGCACGCTCGACCCGCTCGACCGACGCATCGCCATCATCCGCGACGCCGCCGAGCGGCAACGCGTCACCCAAAAGGCGCGCGAAGACACCGTGCGCTTCATTTCGCACGATATCCGCTCGGTGCTCGTGTCGATCATCACCCTCGTCGACCACGCCGCCGGCCGCAACAGCAACGACCGCAGCCTGCCGCGCATCGGCCGCTACGCTCAGCACGCCCTGGACCTGGCCGACGATTTTTCCCGGCTGAAAAAAGCCGAAACGGTCGATCCACGGACATTTCGCGAAGTCGATGTCGCCGAACTGGCGCAAGAGGCCGCCGACGAAGTCTGGCCGCAGGCCGGGCGCAAGCGGATCGCCATCGAGATCGATGATGCCGGCGGGCGGGATGCGCTGGTGCTGGGCGACGGATCGCTGCTGCGGCGGGCCCTGGCCAACCTGCTCGGCAATGCCATCAAGTACAGTCCGCCCGACACGACGGTGCGCGTGAATCTCGCCGAGGATGGCGTGTGGCAGGAGATCGCCGTGGTGGACCAGGGTTACGGCATCCCCGCCGACCAGATGGACAAACTGTTCACGCGGCATGCGCGCGTTTCCCGGCCGGGCCAGCCCGACGAGCCGGGCATCGGTCTCGGCCTGGTGATCGTCAAGACCATCGTGGACCGCCATGGCGGCGGCATTGCGGTGGAAAGCACGCCCGGTTCCGGTTCGATCTTCCGCATCCGCCTGCCGCGCGCGGCGTCCCGCCGCGCCTGACTTTCGCGCCGGCGTTGCGGCGCCACGGCGGTCGCGCCAAAATGATGGGCAAAGGGAGGCAGCAAGCATGCAGGACACCGCCAGCGGCATCGACATCATTGAGAACCGCACCTATGACGAGATCGCCGTCGGCGACAGCGCCATGCTGGTGCGCACGCTGCGCCCCGAGGATATCCGCATGTTCGCGACCATGGCCGGCGAGGTGAATCCCGCCCATGTCGATCCCGAGTACGCGCGCTCGGCGCAGTTCCGCGAAATCGCCGCCCACGGCATGTGGGGCAGCGCCATGATCGCCAATCTGCTCGGCACGCAGTTTCCCGGTCCGGGCACGGTCATGCTCAGCCAGAACCTGCGCTTTGCGGGTGAAGTGCGTATCGGCGACACCATCGCCGCCACCGTCACCTGCCGGCGCAAATCCGATCATGGCCGTCACGTGCTGTTCGATTGCGTCTGCGTCAATCAGGACGGCACCCGGGTCATCGACGGGCAGGCCGAAGTGGCGGCGCCCACCGCGAAAGTGCGCCGGCCGAAAACCTCCTTGCCGCCGCTGGCGCCCGAGGCAACGCGCCGCTCGCGCTACCAGCATTTGCTGTCGATCACGCGCGGTTTGCCGCCGATCGCCATGGCCATGGTCCACCCCTGCGACACCGAGTCGCTGCGCGGCGCGATCATGGCCCGCGACGCCGGCCTCGCCACACCGACGTTGGTCGGCCCGGAAGCGCGCATCCGCGCCCTCGCCGAGCAATTGACGCTCGACCTGGCCGGCTGCCGGCTGCTCGACGTTCCCCACAGCCATGCCGCCGCCAGCGCCGCCGTCGCGCTGGCGCGCAACGGCGAAGTGGCCGCCTTGATGAAAGGCTCCTTGCACACCGACGAGCTGATGGCCGAGATCGTGGACAAAGCCACCGGCCTGCGCACGGCGCGGCGCATCAGCCACGTGTTCCTGATGGACGTGCCCAGCTACCCGCGGCCGCTGCTGATCACCGACGCGGCGGTCAACGTCCAGCCGACGTTGGAAGAAAAGGTCGACATCGTCCAGAACGCCATCGACCTGGCGCACGTACTGCGCATCGCCGAGCCGAAAGTCGCCCTCCTGGCGGCGGTGGAGACGGTGACGCCGAAAATGCCCGCCACCCTCGACGCCGCCGCGCTGTGCAAGATGGCCGATCGCGGCCAGATCGTCGGCGGCATCCTCGACGGTCCGCTGGCCTTCGACAACGCCGTCTCCGCGGTCGCCGCCGCCACCAAGGGCATCCGCTCGGCGGTGGCCGGGCAGGCCGACATCCTGCTGGTGCCGGACATCGAATCGGGCAACATGCTGGCCAAGCAACTGGAATACCTGGCCGACGCCAGCGCCGCCGGCATCGTCGTCGGCGCCCGCGTGCCGATCGTGCTCACGTCCCGCGCCGATTCGGCGGAATCGCGCGCCGCCTCGACCGCCATCGCGGTGGCGATGGTCCATGCGCGCGGCGGCAAGGCTTGACGATGACCGATGTCCTCCTGACCCTCAACGCCGGCTCCAGCTCCATCAAGTTCGCGCTGTTCGAGCGCAATGCCGGCGACGTTCCCGAGCAGCCCAGGCTCATGGGCCAGATCGACGGGCTGGGCGCGCATCCGCATCTCGCGGCCAAGGAGGCGTCGGGACAGGCATTGGCGGATATCGATCTGCCGCTGGCCGGCGCCGCGCCGCATCGCGAAGCCCTGTCGTTCCTGCTCGGCTGGCTCGATCGGCACGCCGGCGGCCGACGCATCGGTGGCGTCGGTCATCGCGTCGTCCATGGCGGCGAGCAATACGCCCGGCCGATCCGGCTCGACGCCGTGTCCATCGATCTCCTGCGCGACCTCATTCCGCTCGCGCCCCTGCACCAGCCGCACAACCTGGCCGGCATCGAGGCCATGGCGACGGCCCTGCCCGGCGTACCGCAGGTCGCCTGTTTCGACACGGCCTTTCATCGCAGCCAGCCCGAGGTCGCCCAGCGCTTCGCCTTGCCGCGGCGGATCACCGAGGGCGGCGTGCGGCGCTACGGCTTTCACGGCCTGTCCTACGAGTTCATCGCCGAAACCCTGCCGCGCCATCTTCCCGATGGCCGCGCCGATGGCCGCGTCATCGTCGCCCATCTCGGCAACGGCGCCTCCATGTGCGCCATGCGCGAACGCCGGAGCATGGCCACCACCATGGGCTTCACCGCCGTCGACGGCCTGATGATGGGCACCCGCAGCGGCAGCCTCGACCCCGGCGTGCTGCTCTATCTGATGGACTACCGGGCCATGGACGCCAAGGCGCTCGAGCGGCTTCTCTACAAGGAATCGGGGCTGCTCGGCGTCTCCGGCATCAGCCAGGACATGCGCGAACTGCTGGCTTCGGCATTGCCGGAAGCGCGCGAGGCCGTCGACTTGTTCTGCTACCGCATCGTGCGCGAGATCGGTTCCCTCGCCGCCGCCATCGGCGGCCTCGACGCGCTGGTGTTCACCGGCGGCATCGGCGAGCATGCCGCGCCGGTGCGCCGACAGGTCTGCGCGACGCTCGGCTGGCTCGGCATCGCCCTCGATGAACCGGCCAATCAAAGGCATGCGCGGCGTATCGCCACGGCTGACGCTGCGGTCGAGGTGCTGGTGCTGCCGACCAACGAGGAATGGGTGATTGCCCGCCACACGGCGGCGCTCATCGAGACGAGCTGACGCCGGCGCGGCGTTAGAATCGCCGCCTGACTTTCCGTCGGCCTCCGTCGCCAGCCATGGCCCACCCCGCGAAAACCGAGCTCGCGTCGCTGCATTTCCTGATCCTGTCGGCCGAGCCGGCCGAGGCGGCGGCGCTCGCCGGTAAGCTCGGCGGCGGCGCGGCGACGGTGCCGTTTCGCGCCGCCAGCGATGCCGCGGGACTGCGCGCCCTGCTGCGCGAGCGCTCTTGGGATGTCGTGCTCTACCTCTACGGCTGCCCTGCCCTGACGGCGCCGGCGGCGATGAAGCTGCTCGATGCGCAGGGACATGACCTGCCTTTCATCATCGTCGTCGCCGACCCCGTCGATGAAAAAGCCGCGCTGCGCGCCATGCGTGCCGGCGCCCACGACGTAGTGTTCCGCGACCGGCTCGATCGCCTGCTGCCCGCCATCGACCGCGAGGTACACGAGGCGTGCCAGCGTGCCGACCACCGTGCCGCACTGGCGATGGCGCACGACAGCGATGCCCGCTTTCGCGGCCTGGCGTCGAGCCTGCCCGGCATGGTGTTCCATCTGCGGCGCCTCGCTGCCGACGATTATCGCTTCCTCTACGTCAGCGAAGGCAGCCAGGCATTGTTCGGCTTGAAGCAGCATGAATTGCTGGCTTCGCCCCGCAAGTTTTTCGAGGCTTTCGAGCCGGATGACCGCCGCCAGCTCGAAGCGGTGCTCGCCGCGTCGGCGGATTCGGGCGCGCCGCTGGACTGGGCCGGCCGGCTGCGCGGCCGCGGCCGGGGCAAATGGGTGGACCTGCGCTCGACCCCGCAGCGCGGCGAGGAAGGGGGCAGCGGCATCGTCACCTGGCAGGGCATCGCCACCAACATCACGGCGATCAAGGAGACCGAAGCGGCGCTGCGGGCTTCGCGCGAGCAACTGTCGGAACTCTCCTTTCACCTGGAGGCGGCGCGCGAGCAGGAACGCGAGCGCATCGCCCGCGACATCCACGACGAACTGGGCAGCCTTCTGGTGCGGCTGAAAATCGAGGCGACCCTGATGGCCGGCAAGCTGCCGGCGGAACCGCCGGCGCTGCGCGAGAAGGCGCGCTCCATCGAGACGCTGCTCGACCAGGCCATGGGCGCCGCCAGCCGCGTGGCACGCGAACTGCGGCCCGGCATCCTCAAGGAATTTGGCCTGCCGGCGGCCATCGAATCGCTGACCGAGGATTTCTCCCAGCACTTGGGCATCACTTGCCGCGTGCAGTGCGACGACGACCTCGAGCCGGACGCGGATACGTCGCTGGCGCTGTTCCGCATCGTCCAGGAAACGCTTACCAACGTCGCCAAGCATGCCCACGCGTCGCTGGTGGTGGTACGGCTGACGCGGGAAAAAGGTAGCATAGCGCTCGAACTGCGCGACAATGGCCTTGGCATCTCGGAGGCGGACATGACCAAGCCGAAGTCCTTCGGCCTGCGCGGCATCCGCGAACGCGTGCATAGCCTGGCGGGCGAGTTTTCCATCGCTTCCGGAGAGCATGGCGGCACGCATGTCCGCCTGAAAGTGCCGGAACGCCGCGGCGTGGAACCTGTGGCGGTGGACGAGGCGGAAGAAATGCAGCGCAAATTGTTTTGAACATGTCAGACAGAATTCACGTACTCATCGCCGACGACCATGCCATCGTGCGCCAGGGGCTCAAGCAGATCCTGTCGGAAACGGAGGATCTGGTGGTCGCCGGCGAGGCCGACGACGGCATCGAGGCCCTGCAGCTGGCCCGCCAGCAGGCCTGGGATGTCGTCCTGCTCGATGTCTCGATGCCCAACCGCAACGGCATCGACACGCTCAAGCAGTTGAAGAAGGAGTTTCCCAAGCTGCCGGTGCTGATCCTCTCCATGCATCCCGAGGAGCAATACGCCATCCGCGCGCTCAAGGCCGGCGCCTCGGGCTACCTGACCAAGCAGAGCGCGCCCGAGCAGCTCGTGACCGCCATCCGCCAGGTGGCGTGCGGCAAGAAATACGTCAGCGCAACCGTGGCCATGCAATTGGCCGACGCCATCGCCAACGACACCGAACAGCCGCCGCACGAGCTGCTGTCCGATCGCGAATACGAAGTGCTGAAGCTGATCGCCGCAGGCAAGACGCTGACCCAGATCGCCGAAGAACTGAACCTCGCGGTCGCCACCATCAGCACGTTTCGGGCGCGCATCCTGACCAAGCTGGGGCTTTCCAGCACCGCCGAACTGATCCGCTACGGCCTCGAGCACGGCCTGGTGTGACACGCAAAGATAATCATGGCCGAAACCAAACACCCCTCCGAGATCGCACGCGAAACCCTGCGCCAGCTGGCCATGCGGCGGGTGCCGCCGACGCCGGACAATTACCGCACGCTGTACCACGAAATCTCCGGCACCGCCGCCATCGAGGCTTTTCCCGAACGCGCCCTCAAAACCATCGCTGCCGGCCTGCCCAAGACCGCGCCCGAGCAGTTGCGCTTCGGCCGCCAGTTCGAGGCCGCCATCGCCGAGGGCACCTGGGACGGCGTGAAAACCTCGCTGGCCGATCTGTTGGCCAAGAGTGCGGCGGCGCCGCCCAACTGGAGCGGCCTGATCCGCGATCTGGTCAGCCAACATGAAATCCGCCACGCCGGCATCACCGCCGCCAAGAAGCGCGAGGCGCTCGACCATGTCCTGTCGGCTTCGGGCACGCCCGACGTGCTGTTCGGCCGCTTGCAGTCGCTGGTGCGGACCTGGTCGCAGAGCGGCACGGCCGAAGCCGCGACGGTGGAAAGCGCGGCCGAGGAAGGCGCGGCGGCCGGTGGAAAGTCAGTGGCGGCGACACGCCAGATCGGCGCCGAATTGCAGGAACTGCTCGCCACCTTGCTCGACGATGCCCTCGGCACCGTGCTCAGCGAGGCGCCGGATCTAACCCGGGAAGCCACGGGGCTGGCCACCGACATCCGGGCCGCGCAAACCACCGAGCAACTCGGCGCCTGCACCGGCCGGCTGAAGAAATTCAGCTACCGCTTGCAGTTCGTCGCCGAGGACCAGGTTGAACTGCGGGGCGCACTGATCCACCTGCTGCAACTGATCGTCGAAAATATCGGCGAACTCGTGGTCGACGACCAGTGGCTGCAGGGCCAGGTGTCGCTGGTGCGCGACCTGCTCGGCCAGCCGCTCGATCTGCGCCAGCTCGACGACATCGAGCGCCGCCTCAAGGATCTGATCTACAAGCAGAGCGCCCTCAAGAAGAGCCTCAACGACGCGCAGGCGCAACTCAAGGCCATGCTCGCCTCCTTCGTGGACCGGCTGACCGACTTCGCCGCCACCACCGGCGATTACCACGACCGCATCGGCGCTTGCGCCGACCGGATCAGCAGCGCCAACGACATCAACCAGCTCTCGGACGTGCTGAACGTCGTCATGCAGGAAACCCGGACGGTCCAGCTGGCGGCGCAGCGTTCGCGCGACGAACTCGTGGAAATGCGCGACCGCGTGCGCCAGGCCGAGCAGGAGGTGGCCCGTCTGCAGGAGGAGCTGGCCCACGCCAGCGACATGGTCCGCCTCGACGCCCTGACCGGCGTGCTCAACCGCAAGGGCATGGACGAAGCCATCGAACGCGAGGTCGCCCGCTCCCGGCGCAAGAATCTGCCCCTGTCGCTGGCTCTGCTCGACATCGACAACTTCAAGAAGCTCAACGACACCCATGGCCATGACGCCGGCGACCAGGCGCTGGTGCACCTGGCCCAGGTGGTGCGCGAAGCGCTGCGTCCCACCGACACCCTGGCGCGCTACGGCGGCGAGGAATTCGTCATCGTGCTGGCCGACACGCGCCTCGACGACGGCGTGCAGGCGATGGTGCGCGTCCAGCGCGACCTGACCCGCAAGTTCTTCCTGCACAAAAACGAGAAGATGCTGATCACCTTCAGTTGCGGCGTCGCCGAACTCGGGCCGGCGGAACAACCCGCCGATGCGGTCAAGCGCGCCGACCAGGCCATGTATCTAGCCAAGCGCGCCGGCAAAAACCGCGTCGTGGCCGCCTGAGCGCGGAACCTGCCCTCGCAACGCCCGAGCCCGGGAAACATTCCGGCTCGAAGCTCCGGCCAGCGCAGGGAAGTCGTTATTAGCGTTCCTTCAACATCCACATTACCTCTACAAAGGATGGCGCTTGCTTGTCGGTGAGCGCCTCGGTCAGTTTGCGGAGGTAGCTGTCATTGTGCGCCGAGCGGCGGGTGAAGGTCTGAATGAACTGGACCACCCGCGCATCAGTCAAGCCCTTGTAATGCCCCGCCATTCCCACCAACATCACCTGGATGATGGCGAGATTGAAAACCATCGCCCGATATAGCTCGAGAAAACTGCCCCGACCGAAGGGGAAGATATTGACGAGCACGTCATTCACCAGATAGTTCTCGAGGACGTAGCCCTTGTCACGAAAGTACGGCAAGTAGTACTGATCGTAGTTCTTCTGATAGTTCCCGAACAACGAGGTCGTATCCCGTGCGGAATCACTGGCCTCCCCCCCCAGCAGGCCGTCCGCGAATGCCAATATGCATTCCTTGAAACGCGGATCGACGCTGGTAAGGAAGTCGGCGAGGAACCCGGTGGTACTTTGCAGCTTGCGCGGCAAATCTCCCGGGAGTCGATCAAACTCCCCTTCAACATAGCCGGGGTCGGCAAACAAGGCGGCATATGTCTCCAGCACGGGCACGATCTCGGCAACATTGCCGGACCGGCCAGCGCTGCGCACGCGGCTTACTTCGTCAAGCA
>JAGVUA010000140.1 GCA_019136545.1 Betaproteobacteria bacterium | reverse complement strand
ATCGCCCACACGCTCTGGGAAGCACCCTGCACGCCGGTCAAGCGTTCCGATTATCACAGCGGCCCCGGCGCCATCAGCGACGCGGCGATAAGCAAGATACAGGCGGATCACGGCATCGGCGCCTGGAACGTCTATGCCGGCTTATATGGCACCAAGGAAACCAACGACGCCAACTGGAAGATCATCGAAGCCGTCGCCGCCGCCACCGGCGGCAAAATCATCACGCAGGAGCAATCGCGGGGCAGCCGTGCCCTCGAATACCGCTTCGACCTGATGAAGGGCAAGCCCAATCTGGGCGAATTCGGCCTTTACAACTGGCGTGGTGGCGGTGGCTCGGTCTGGTTCGCGCCGGTCTCGCAAGCCAAGGGGGCCGAAACGCTGAAGCAGATGAAGATGGCAAAGACCATTCTCGGCAAGTACGGCTTCGACTACGTTGGCGAATTCGTCGTCGGTTGGCGCGACATGCATCATGTCATCGACCTGCTGTTCGATCGTAGCGATCCCGAACAAACCAAGCAGGCCTATGCCTGCTACGACGAGCTGCTGCACACGTTCGCGGCGGAAGGTTATGGCGTTTATCGGGCCAGCACGGCTTTTGCCGAAAAGGTTGCGGCAACCTACGGGCCGGTCAAGCGGGATATCGAGAAAAAACTCAAGAAAGCGCTCGACCCCAACAACATCATCGCCCCCGGAAGGTGCGGTATCAGTCTCTAGAAAAGAGGAACGACATGAAAGAGTACAAGCTTTTCATTGATGGCGAATGGGTGGCCTCCTCGAGCGGCACCATTCTCGACGATATCAATCCCGCGACGGGCGGAGTCTATGCCCGCATCCACCAGGCATCCGATCTCGATCTGGAACGCGCAATCGCCGCCGCTTACCGGGCCCGGGAAGCGTGGGGCAATACGCTCGCCAATCAACGCGAAACGATCATCCTGAAGGCCGCGGACATCCTGGAGCAGCGGATCCCGGAAGTCGCCGATGTCCTGATGGACGAAGCCGGCTCCGCGTTCGGCAAGGCCATGTTCGAGGCATCCTTCGTGGTCAATCTACTGCGCAGCGCCGCCGGCGAATGCCGGCGCATCGTCGGCGAAACGATCCCCTCGGACAGCCCCGGCGTATTTTCGATGAGCATACGCCGGCCGCTGGGCGTCATCGCCGGCATCGCGCCCTTCAATTTTCCGTTTCTCCTCGCGACCAAGAAAGTCGCCCTGGCGCTGGCTGCCGGCAACACTTTCATCCTGAAGCCGGCCAGCTATACCCCGGTCACCGGGTTGAAAATTGCGGAAATCTTCGAGGCTGCCGGCTTGCCCAAGGGCGTGTTGAACGTCGTGCCGGTACAGGGCTCCGTGCTCGGCAACCGCTTTGTTGCCGATCCGCGCGTCCGGATGATCACGTTTACGGGTTCCACTGAAATCGGCAAGCAGTTGGCTGCCGACGCCGGTAAATATCTGAAGCGCATCACCCTGGAACTCGGCGGCAAGAGTCCGCTCATCGTGCTGCGCGACGCCGACCTCGACTACGCCGTCAAGGCCGCCGCCTTCGGCATCTTTCTGCATCAGGGGCAGGTGTGCATGGCCAACTCCCGGCTGATCGTCGAAGCACCCATTTTCGATGCCTTCTGCCAGAAACTGGTCGCCAAGGTTGGCAGCTATCAGGTGGGCGATCCGCATGATCCGCATACCGTCATCGGCCCCTTGATCGACCGGAAGCAGTGCGCGGTGCTCGATCGTCACGTGCAGGATGCCGTCGCCAAAGGCGCGCGTTTGCTGATGGGCGGCAAGAACGACGGCTCCTTCTACCAGCCCACCATCCTCGCGGACGTCACGAGCGACATGGCGGTGTTCCGGGAAGAAACGTTCGGCCCGGCCGTATCCGTGATACGTGCGGAAAACAGCGACCATGCCTTGGCGCTTGCCAACGATTCCTGTTACGGACTATCGGCGGCGGTCATCACCAACGATCTGCAAAAAGCCTTCGATTTGTCGCTGCGCCTCGAATCGGGCATGGTGCACGTCAATGACTGCACGCTGCTCGACGAGCCGCACGTTCCTTTCGGCGGCATCAAGGACAGCGGCTTCGGGCGCGAGGGCGGCCATCATTCGATGGACGAGATGACCGAACTGAAATGGATCACCGTCCAGCTCGGACAGCGCCAGTTTCCCTTCTGATGCCTGGCTTGGCTCCATCCCTGGTGCCGGATCGCGCCCCGTCGGCGCCGCTGAACGCGGCCGACGACATACTGGGGCCACCGCTGGCATCAGGCTGTGCGGATCGCGCAGCGCTGTCGTGGGGCAATCAGGCATCGATCAGTTTCAAGGAACTCGATGCGCTGGTGAACCGCTACGGCAACGCCCTGCGTCGCCACGGGCTGATGGTCGGGCAGCGGGTCTTCTTTCTGCTCGACGACTCGCCAGAACTGGTTGCCGCTTATCTCGGCACCATGCGGGTCGGCGGCGTTGCCGTCGCCCTCAACATTCGCCTGGCCGCGAAGGACCTGCTGTTCGTTCTTGAGGACGCCTCGCCCTCGGTGCTGTTCGTTCATGTCGATCTGCTTTCCCTTTATCGGGAGATCGCGGCGCAACTGGTCGCGCCGCCACGGGTGGTGGTGCTGGGTCCCGCAGTCGCTGCCGCCGATGGGTTGGAGACCTTCCTCGCCGAGGCCGAAGACGTCTTGGCGTCAGTCCCGCGGGCACCGGTCGATCCCGCGTATTGGGTTTATTCGTCCGGTACCACCGGCCGCCCCAAGGCCGCCGTTCACTGCCACGGCGACATGCGCGTCGCCGACCTGCATCTGCGGATCAATCTGGGTGTGCAACCGGGCGACCGGGTGTTCACGACATCCAAGATGTTCTTCGCCTTTGCCCTCGGCCATTCGTTGTTCGGCGCCTTGCGCTGCGGCGCGACGGTGATCATGCACACCGGCTGGCCGGATGCCGAGGCCATCGGCGGCGTGATTCGCCGCCTGCGGCCCACCGTGGTGCTCAGCGTCCCGACGATGTATCGCAACCTGCTGCGGGAAGGCGTCGCCGCCGACCCGGCCTTCCGCGGCGTTCGCCACTATGTCTCCGCGGGCGAGAAACTGCCCGAAAGCCTCTTCGAGTCCTGGGTCGAGGCGACCGGCCTGCCTATTCTCGAGGGTTATGGCACCTCGGAAACCGTATTCCTCGCCATCGCCAACACGCCGCGCAGTTACCGCGTCGGCAGCAGCGGCCGGCCGCTGCCTTGGGCCGAAACGAGGCTGTTCGATGAAAACAGCGATGCGATCGTCGCCCCGAATACCCCGGGGCGACTGGCGATTCGCATGGGCTCGGTATTCACGGGCTACTGGCATCAGCCCGAGCTGAGCCGGGAGTTCCTCCGCGACGGTTGGTATTTTCCAGGCGACATGTTCAGTTTCGACGCGTCGGGCTGGTGGTATCACCACGGACGCGCCGACGACATGCTGAAAATTTCTGGCCAGTGGGTCAGTCCCACCGAGATCGAGGAGTGCGCCCTCAAGCTCGACGAACTGATCGAAGTGGCGGTGGTCGGCCACGCCAACGCCGACGGCCTGATCCGTCTGGCCATGTTTGCCGTACCCCGTTCGCCGGTACAGGACGAGGAAGCGCTTGCCCGGAAAGTCGGCGAGACCTTGCGTGCCAGGTTGTCGATCTACAAATGCCCGCGAACCATCCGCTTTGTTCCGGAGCTCCCTCGCACCCCCACCGGCAAGGTACAGAAATTCAAACTGCGCGGATTACTGGAGGCCGTCGCCGCCTGACCGCTCAAAGGAGTCGAAATGAGCAAGTACATCGCACTGCCCCGGGGCGTCGACGAAGCTGCTTTCGATCGCGCAATTGCCGAGTTCAAGGCTATCGTCGGCGCCCCGCACGTCCTGCATACCGCCGAGGATCTCGCGCCGTTTCTGAAAATCATGATCCCGGCGCAGATCGAGGCCCACGCACCCTCGGCGGCAATCGCGCCCGCGAACGTCGACGAAGTGCAGCGCATCCTCGCGGTCTGCAACCGCTACAAGACGCCGGTCTGGCCGATCTCCACGGGCAAGAATTTCGGCTACGGCTCGGCGGCGCCGGCCACGCGGGGACAGATCATCCTCGACTTGAAGCGGATGAACCGCATCATCGAAGTCGATCCCGATCTTTGCACGGCCCTGGTCGAATCCGGCGTGACCTATCAGCAGCTCTACGACTACATCAAGGAGCGCAAGCTGCCGTTGTGGATAGACCCGCCGATACCAGGGCCCGTTGCCGGGCCCCTCGGCAATACCGTGGAACGCGGCGTCGGCTACACGCCCTACGGCGAGCATTTTCTGTTCTCCTGTGGCATGGAAGTGGTTCTTGCCGATGGTCAGGTACTGCGCACCGGCATGGGCGCGATGCCCAACTCCAATACCTGGCAGGTGTTCAAGTGGGGTTACGGGCCGACGCTGGACGGCATCTTCACTCAATCCAACTTCGGTATCGTCACCAAATTGGGCTTGTGGCTGATGCCGGCGCCCCCCGCATACAAGCCGTTCGTCGTGCGCTACCCCGAGCATGCCGACATCGCCAAGGCCATCGACACAGTCCGACCGCTGCGGATTGCCCAGATCATCCCGAACGCCGGAACGGTATCCAACGCGCTGTGGGAATTGGCGGTCATCAACCGCCGTGCCGACCTGTATCCCAAGGCGGGGCCGATTCCCGATGCAACGGTGCTCGACCTCGCCCGAAAACATGGCGTCGGCGCCTGGAATGTCTATACGGCGCTCTACGGCACCGAAGAAAGCATCGCCGCCAATTGGAAAATCGTCACCGCGGCGTTCAAGGCCTCCGGGGGCACGGTCCTGACCCAGGAGGACATCGGCCCGAACGATCCGCTGTTCAATTATCGGCGCGACGTGATGCGCGGCGAGTTGACCATGCAGGAGTTCGGCCTCTACAACTGGCGCGGCGGCGGCGGCTCGATGTGGTTCTCGCCCGTCTCGCAGGCCCGCGGCAGCGAGACGCTGAAGCAGATGGGGCTGGCCAAGCGCGTACTCGACAAGTACGCCATCGACTACGTCGGCCTGTTCGTGATCGGCTGGCGCGACATGCATCACATCATCGACATTCTCTACGACCGCAGCCAGCCGGAGGAAATGACCAAGGCGCATCGGTGCTACGACGAGTTGCTCGACGATTTCGCACGCGAGGGCTATGGCGTCTATCGCACCAATATCGATTTCATGTCGAAAGTTGCCAATTTGTACGGGCCGGTCAAGGCAAAAGTGAATCGCCGCATCAAGCAGGCGCTCGACCCGAACGGCATCCTGGCACCGGGCAAGTCGGGAATCGGCGGCTGAACCGAACGCTTGTCGCCCGCCGGCTGAATCGCAAAGTCAGTGTCGGCGGCACGCCGCCTGGATCGCACTCGCCTCAAGGACCGAGCAGCGCATAGCCGCCGGCATCGATCACCAGACAGGTCAGGATTCCACTGTGGTAGGCGCCGGTATCGATGCCGATCCGGTTGTGGCGGAACTGCGGCTGCGCATCGATGCTATGGCCATGCACGATCACCGCGCCGAAGTCCTCGTCGCTGGAGAGAAACGCTTGCCGCGTCCATAGCTGATCGTGCCGGCTTTGCATCTCGAGCGGCACTCCCGGCGCTACGCCGGCGTGGACAAAGCGATAGCCGCCCTCGACGTGGCTGATCGCCAGACCGGTGAAGAATGCCTTGTGCGCATTGGGCAGCGCCGTCCGGAAATCCCGCCGCAGCGAATCGACGGACGCGTCGCTGCCGGTGAACCGGCCCGCGACAGGCACGCCGTAGCTGGCCAGCGTTGCCAGCCCGCCGCCACGCTCGAACCACTGGCGCCCGCCTGCGATATCGCCATCGACGAAACGCAGCGCCAGGTCTTCGTGATTGCCGCGCAACAGCCTGATTTCCAGCCCCGCCGGCCGCCATTGCCGCAAGTTTTCGATGACCCCGAAGGAGTCCGGACCCCGGCTGAGATAATCGCCGAGGAACACCACCACCTGCCGCCCGGCGGCTTGACGCGCGGCCTCCGTAATGATGGCTTCCTGCAAGGCGATCAGCAGATCATGACGGCCATGAACGTCGCCGATCGCGTACACGCGCACGCCCGGCGGCAGCAAGCCTGTGGGCGCCGGCGTGGCGCCGCAAACCGAGGGATGCAGGTAACCGAGCGCCAAGAACCGGTTTAGCTCGTTTCGTCGCGACGCACGAAGAAGCGCTTGGCTTTCATCTCGAACCGCGGCAGCGTATTGCGCGCCACCAGATGCACTCTCGGCCGGAAAGCCAGCATGGTGTCGAGCTTGTCGGCGATGGCGTGCACGACGTCCTGATGCGCGCCTTCGCAAAGCTCGATCTCGACGTCCATCTCGTCCATTTGCCGTTCCTTGTGCACCGTGACGCGGAACTCGTCGACCTCGGTGAACTTGCGCAGGATGTTTTCCACGCCGGCAGGAAACACATTGACGCCGCGCACGGTGACCATGTCGTCGGCGCGTCCGAGAATGCCGCCGGCAAAGCGCAGGAAGGTCCTGCCGCATTCGCAGGGATGCGTGTCGACCTTGACCACGTCGCCCGTTCTGTACCGAATTACGGGGAAGCCCCAGCGCCCGAGGTTGGTGATCACCATCTCGCCGCGTTCACCTTCCGGCACCGGCAGGCCGGTTTCGGGATCGAGCACCTCGACGATGTACTCGGACTCGATCAAGTGCGTCCCGCCGGGCTGCTCGATGCACTCGAAGGAATGTGCGCCGACTTCGGACGCGCCGGCGTGGTCGAAGCACTTGGCAGCCCACGACTCCTCGATACGCCGCTTGGTTGCCGGGACGTTGGCACCCGGCTCGCCCGCGTGGATGGTGGCCCGCATGGGGATCTTGCCCATGTCGAATCCGATCTCGCGCCCCACCTCGGCCAGGCGCAGGGCGTAGGTCGGCGTACAGCAGAGCGTGGTGGCGCCGGCCTCCTTCATGAGTTCGAGACGCTGCTGCGAATCGCGACCGCCCCCTGGAATCATGACGGCGCCGATTTTGCGCGCACCTTCGACCGCGGCCCAAAAGCCGATAAAGGGACCGAAGGCAAATGCCATGAACAACCGGTCCGACGCCGTTACGCCGGCCCCGGCCAGTACATGGCCCCAGCAACGGCCCCACCAGTCCCAAGACGCGTCGGTATCCATTACCTTGAGCGGCACGCCGGTCGTCCCCGACGTCTGGTGCATGCGCACATAGGCTTCGAGCGGGTAGGTCAGATTGCTGCCGAACGGCCCCTCGGCGGCCTGGTCGTCCATCAGTTCGCTCTTCTTGGTCAGCGGCAAGCGCGCAAGATCCGCCAGTGTCTTGATATCGCCCGGCTCGACACCCGCGGCTTTCCACTTGCGCGTATAAAAGCGGTTGCGTCCCCAAAGTTCCTGGCTCATCGCGCGTAGCTTGCCGACTTGAAGCTCGGCTAGCCTTTCGCGGGGCATCGTTTCGGTGGCCTGATCGAAAAATGGCATGGTGGCTCTGCCTTCACTGTCCGTGGATGAGCGCGCGTTCAAGCGCCGAAGTTGCGCATTTCCGCATACACCGCCTGCTCCATGCGCAGCATCGTGTCTCGCTGCTCGGCAGGCCATTGGTACATCAGCGCGGTGGTCTTGACGCCCCGCCAGCTCTGGTCCCGGGCGCCCATGACATCCATCTCCCAGAGCATGATCACGTTCGGCGCGGCCGCATCGATGCGTGCCTTGACCTGACGCGCCTTGCCCTTGATCAGGAAGCTGACGTCGTCGGGCCCGATCACCTGCAGAGACACCAGGCCGGTGCGCTGAGCATTGGCCATCGCCGAGCCGCCGTCGTCGACGCCAAAGCGCAAGCGCTTGTCGTCGAGCGCGACCACCCAGGTATAGGCCGAGGTGGCGTAGCCGTCCGCGCCGGCAGTAAGAAGCAGCGCCGGCGCCCCTGGACGCAGGTATCCCAAGAGGTTGGCCGGAAGATTGGGTGTCACGTTGCCGATCATGTGCTTGTCCTTTTAAATTAGAAAGAGAGGTTCACCGCCACGCTGCCGTGACGTCCTCAATGACTGAATAAAACCACTGATCCAAAACGGCGTTGGAAGTCGGCTGGGACTGAAGCGGCAAGCCGCCCCGCGGGAAGAGCGCCACTTCGAGCGCATCGTCGCCGGCACGCGGCTCGCCGCCGAGGGAACGCGCGCCATAGGCGACGATGACCACGTTGACGTCGGCCTGCGAATAAACGCCGAGCATGCGGTCCACGGCAACCTCCAGCCCACATTCCTCGCCGACTTCGCGCACCACGGCGTCGGTAAGCGACTCGCCGCATTCGACATATCCGCCCGGCGGCGCCCAGTATCCCGACAGCGGGTCGACGCGCCGGCGAACCAGGACGATGCGGCCGCGATGCTCGACGACGGCCAGGCAGACCGGCACGGGATTCTGGTAAACGACGGTGCCACAACACGAACATCGCTCGCGCCGGCGCCCATCGACATCAACCCACTCGAGCCGCGAGCCGCACATTCGGCAGTAGGCCATTGATCGCTCACTCCAACACCAAAGTCAGCCGTAGCGCATCGCCGTCATGCAAGGCGAGCCGGTCACGCACCGAGACCGGGGCCAGCAATTCGAGCTTGTCGGCGGGATAGCCATCGACCTCGGGCAGAACTGCCGTCGCCGGCAAGCCGTCCGGTAGTTCGACGGGAAAACACTTGGCGCGACAAAAGCCGGCCGGCGGCTCGATGTCGATGCCGCTGGCTCTTTCCATGCGACTGCGCGCCGATTGCCATGCCGATCCGTGCATGCGCAAATTGAATGTGCCCGGAAACGGTACATAGCCAAGCTTGGTTTCGACCTGAGCCACAAAGCCGGCACCCTCCCCGAGGCCGGAAGCAACGACGCCATCCGCGCATATGGCGATCCGCGTCATGCCTGACCGTTCCCCCCGCCCTGGGCGCGCTCATGCTCCTCGTTGCCTGTCCAGCGTTTGAAGAGGTTGAGATCCAGGTCGAACTGATCGAGCGCCTTGTTCACCGACTGGATGATGACGTCCTCCAGCGTTCGCGGCCGATGATAGAACGCCGGCAATGGTGGAACGAGCACGGCACCGATTTCCGTCACTTGGGTCATGAGCCGAAGATGGCCGAGATGCAGCGGCGTTTCCCGGACCATCAGGACCAGCTTGCGCCGTTCCTTCAGCGTCACGTCGGCGGCGCGGATCAGCAGGTTGGTATTGAACGAATTGGCCAGCGCCGAGAGCGTCTTGATCGAACAAGGCGCAATCACCATGCCGTTGTGCTTGAACGAACCCGAGGAAATACAGGCGCCGACATCGTTGATGCTATGCACGTGGCTAGCCAGATCCTTGACCTGCTCGACGCTGTAATCCGTTTCGTAGGCGACGGTCCGCTTGCCGGAATCCGACATCACCAGATGCGTCTCGACCCCTGCCTGACGGAGCACCTCGAGAATGCGCACGCCATAGATGGCGCCGCTCGCGCCGGAAATACCCACCACCAATTTCATACCTGTTTCCCTTGCTGAAACAAATCCGCCGCAACCAACCGAGCCATGGCAATGGCCTCAGACGGCATCGCGATCTTGTCGAACTCCGGCCCCGAACCGCGCGTGGCGTCGAAACCCATCTTGGAACCACTGCCTCCCGCGGAGGAGGGATCGATGACATAGCCCTCCATGCCGTCCAGGACGATCAAGTCGCGCGTCGCCTGAAAGCGGGTGGCAAGCGCCCAGGCCACTTCCCGCGGATTGCGGATGTCGACGTCATCATCGACCACGGTGACGCTTTTCAGGCGCTTGTCGAGAACCAGCGCCAGTTGGATGATCCGCCGCACTTCGTGCCTCGGGCAATCCCGCACCGCGATCACCCCGGCAAAACTGCTGGTGCCGGGCACCAGCTCGAAGTCGACGATGCCGCGCGCCAGGCCCTTCAGTTGACCCAGCAACTCCGCGCCGCCCGCCAGCGACAGCAGCGTATCCACGTCCGCCGTCCAGGGCACCAGCGCCGGGAAAATGAAGTCCCGGCGATGGCAGACCGCGCTCAGTTCAACCACCGGGCTGGTGTTGGAAAAGTAGCAGCCCGTGTTTTCGCCGAACGGTCCTTCCGGTTCGCGCACGCCTGGAAGCACCCGTCCTTCCAGCACCACCTCGGCGCGCGCCGGCACCTCCAGGTCCACCGTCAGCCCCCGAACCAGTTCGACCGGCGCACCCCGCAGGCTGCCGGCGATATCCATCTTGTCGGGCCCGAGCGGGCCCGTCTTCACCACCGCGGCGATCAACATGGCGGGATCGACGCCAAGCGCCACGGCGACGTCCAGCGGTTTGCCCGATGCCTCGGCATTGGCGAGAAACTGCGACAACGGCGGATTGGCGAGCAGGATGCCAAAGCGGTTGCCCCCTTTGTACATCATCCGGTGAATGCCCATGCCGCGCTGGCCAGTCGCCGGGTCGCGCGCCAACACCATGCCGCAGGTCAGGAACGGCGCGGCGTCCTTTTCGTAATGCGTCAGCAGCGGCAGCAAGGCACCGACGTCGGCAGGCTGTCGGTGCACCACCGCCTGTACCGGCGCATCCTTGGCGGGGACGGGCGGCACGCGCCGGGCACTGCGCTCGACATAGGTCTCGACGAGCCTGCCTTCGGTAGTGCCCAAAGCGCGCGCGGCGAGACGGCGGCTGGCGAGCATATTGCCGACGATGCGCCTTCCGGGATAACCGTTGATGTTCTCGCAGATCACCGCGCGGCCGCTCGCCTGCACTTCGGCGAGCAGCGCAGCCACCTCGAACCTGGGGCTCAACGGCGCCGCGACGCGGATCAAATCGCCGCCAAGGTCGTCGAGAAAGCCACGCAGGTCGGGATAGGCCATGTTGCGCTACAGGTACTTCGACGGCATGCGCTGCACTTCGTCCAGCACTTTGATGGAGAAACGACTGCCGCTCAGCTGGCCTCTGCCGAGGCGTACCTGAAGCTGGTCGGCATGCTTCTTCAGATCGGCGGAGACGCTGCAGCGCACCCGCTTGTAGGTGAACTTGTGCATGCCGGGATTAAGCGTGCGGATGGTCAGTTCGAGATCGGTGTCTTCGACCAGTTCCTTCACGTCGTTCACGAAAACTTCCCACTGGTTCATTGTCCGGTCTCCTTACTTGACGGGAGGATAGCCGTAGGCTGTCCAGTTGGCGAGCACCTTGTCCTGGATCTCCTTCGGATACACGTTCTTGAACGATACCAAGGTCGGCACATCGTTGATCGGATCCCAGTCGACCGGCCATAGGCAGTCGAAAAGCACTTTCGAGCCTATCGAATACTTGCGCTCATGGGGCGTGGCGAAAGGATAAAGCGGCGTGCCCGTGGTGTTCTTGTAGATGTGGATGCCGTTGGCGGGATGGCAGCGCGTGCAAAAGGCGTGATAAACCTCGTCCCAATTGTAGATATCGGTCTTGTCGTCGACCACCATCACCATGTGGAACCACGGACCGAGCTTGGAACCGAAAGCGAGTTGGGCAATCTGCTGGGCAATGCCGGAATACGTTGGCTTGACGCCGACGATCATCATGTGGTGCGTCGAACGCGGATGCATGTACACGCCGGTAACCGGGATGCCCTGGCTCTTCAGCAGCTTCTCCAACTCGAGGCCGAGCGAGAACGAGCGCAGCAGTTGCCCCTCGTCCTGCGGCACGCCCATGTTGGAAATGGTCATGGTGGCGTTGTTGCGGAACGTGATGCAGTTCACGCGGAAGGTGACGCGGAAGTCGCGCGGACTGGTGCGGTAGCCGGTGTATTCGCCGAAGGGCCCCTCTTCCACCTTGTAGTCGGGGAATATCTCGCCTTCGAGAATGATCTCGGCGTCAGCCGGCACTTCCAGATCGTTGGTTTCGCATTTGACCAGCTTGACCGGTTCGCCGGCCAGCATGCCGGTCAGTTCCGGCTCGGGAATCGGCGAAGGCGCGCAGGCCGCCATGGCGGCCAGCGGCGACAGGCCGATCGCCGTGGCGAAGGGGCAGGTCTCGCCTCTCGGCAGATAGTATTCGCTGAGCGCCTTGCCCAGGTCCGAGAACGGGAACACCGCGCCGCACATGGTGCGCGAATCGAACATCATCTGCCGATACATGCCCCAGTTCACGTCGCCGCGCACGGGGTGCTTGGTCACCACCGCGTGCCAGGTGCCGACATACCGGCCGCCGTCGCCCTCGTGCACCAGCGGCACCGGCAGCTTGCACAGATCGACATCCGCCCCCTTGAGGACATTCTCCTTGCAGGGCGCGTCTTTTCTGTCGACCAGCACGGGCGGGATGGGCTCGCTATTGGTGCGTTTCAGGTACTCCCGGCCGATTTCCGGCAGGGTTGAATTCGGGTCCATGCCAAGCGAGATGGCCATGCGCCGATAGGTGGAAAGCGGTGCGCCGAAATAGGAAAATCCCGGATAGTCCTTGATCTTTTCCATGAAGGGCGCCGGCGCGGCCAGTTCGCAGGCGCGCCGCACGATGGCGCCCGCTTCATTTTCCCAATCCACTTCCTGCTGGATGCGCACGGCATCGCCGCTCCTGACGCAGGCATCGATGAATTCGCGGTTACTTCTTGGTGCCGCCACTTTGTGTTCTCCTGTCTATATTTTGGAAAGAATCTTGTCCCACTTGCCCTGCGTCTTGAGGATCAGTTCGGCCACTTCCCGCACGGCCCCATGGCCGCCGCGCGCCTTGGTGATGTACGCCGCCGCTTCGCGCACCTCGTCCACCGCATCGGCGACCGCCACCGGGAAACCCACCCGCTTCATCATCGACAGGTCGACCAGGTCGTCGCCGACGTAGGCCACCTGGGCGTCGCTGATGTTCATTTCCTTCAACATGACCTCGTAGGGCTCGGTTTTCTTCTTGATGCCCTCGTGGAAGTGCCTGATCTTCAGCTCCTCGGCACGGTGGCGCACGGCCCCCGACTTCTTCGAGGTGATGATGGCGACGTCGACGCCGGTCATCTGCAGCGCGACCACACCGAAGCCGTCCTTGATGTCGAAGTTGCGCTGCTCGAGGCCGTTGTCGTCGATCACGATGCGGCCGTCGGTCATGACGCCGTCAACGTCGAGGATGACCAGCTTGATGTCCTTGGCTTTTTCCATTCTCGTATCCTCAGTCGATTCCGTATTCGGCCCAACGACCCTTGATCTTCGCCAGCATCTCTTCGTCCATGCGCGCCTCGACCGGCTTTTGCTTCCACTCGTAGGGGATGCAGGCATCCATCAGGATGCGCGAGGTGGTGAGCTTGTCGGAGTTGGGATCGAGCGCCGGGTCGAGCGGCGTCGAGCGGCCGCGCTTGATGAGCTCCGTGCCCCGCATCGGATCGTAACGGCATGACAGCGCCCAGAACACGCGCTGGATATCGTCAGCCATGATATCCTCGTCGACCGTAATGACGCCCTTGATGCCGTAGGAGCCGGTATTGCTGCCGATCACCGCGTCGGCCACCTGGCGCGAGTGGCCGGGATAGGACTGCTTGATCGAAACGACGGCCCAGAAGCGGCCGGCCGACTCGGGCAGCACGCACACCGACTGCACGCCGGGAATCTTCATCTTTTCCAGCTCGGTCCACAGCGTGGCAGTGCGCGTGAAGGCGAGCAGCATGTGCACATCGGTGACCGGGCGGCCCTGACCGGTCGCCCACAGGATCGGATTGTTGCGATGGAGAATCTGCTTCACTTCCAGCGCCGGCTTGAGGATGGGCTTGTGCAACTCGTCGGTGTAGTAGCCGGTGTACTCCGCGAAAGGGCCTTCCTGGCGGAAGTTGTTCGGATCGATCTCGCCTTCCAGCACGATCTCGGCACCGGCCGGTACCGGCAGGCCGGTCAGCGGCGCCATGAGGAATTCCGCCGGCTGGCCGCGCACGGTACCGGTGATGTCGAAGTCGTTGGCGCCCTTGTGCATCAGGGTTCCCGCCATGAAGATCAGCGGATCGCAGCCGATCACCGCCGCCGCCGGCATCTTCTTGCCCAGCTTGGCGTATTTCTTCATGATGCGCTCGCCGCGCTTGCCCGGCAGGATCTGCACGCCGCAGGTCTTGTTGTCCAGCATCTGCATGCGGTAGGTGCCGAGGTTGGTCTCGCCCGTCTCGGGGTCGCGCAGCACGACGAACACCATGGTGCCAATGTAGCGGCCGCCGTCCAGCGGGAAGAACTTCGGCACCGGGAACATGTTGAGGTCGACCTTGTCGCCCGAAATGATGTTCTCCAGCACCGGGCCGTCCTTGACTTCCTTCGCCTTGATCAGGCCATCGGAGGTAATGGTCTTTTTCATCCACGCCTGCGCCGACTCGCACATCGACAGGTGGTGCGGCAGGCCGAGCATGATGGCGAGGCGCTTGGTGGTGGCAAAGGCGCCGGTGAACACCGGCGTGTTGTAGCCACTGACTTTCTCGAACAGCAGCGCCGGCCCCTTCTTCTCTTCGGTCAGCTTGGAAACATGGGAAATTTCAAGGTTCCAGTCGACTTCCGCAGTGACCCGCCTCAGTTCGTTGGCCTCGGCGCATTGGTTGATGAAGTATCGCAAGTCCATCGATGAAACTCCTTCTGGGTTAATGCTGCACGTTGTCTGTTCTGGCGTCGGGCCGAGAAGCCTGTACCGCTTCGATCACCGGGAAGCCGGCGCGCTCGACCGCGGCAACCACTTGCCCGATGTCGTCGCAATGAAACCGGATCACCACGCGCTTGAGGGGATGCGTCTGCGGATTGACGTCGATCGGCTTGCCGATGGGGTAGATCGCCTGCAGCTCCGCGCCGGCCGCCTCGACGATGTCGGTGATCTGTCCGATGACACCCGGCTTCAGATCCATCGGCGCCAGCGTAATGCCGCTACGCTTCTCCCAGGCGCTGAGAAAGTGGGCTGCCAGCGCAAACATCTCGTTCGCCGATATGATGCCGACGACGCGACCGCCCTCCATCACCGGCAATTGGGCCACGCCATGTTGGATGCCCACTTCCAGGCAATGCTCCATGGTGTCGGTTGCCTCGATGGTGACGGGATTGCGCACCATCAAGTCCTTGACCTTGACGCAGTTCGAGAAGTAGTTCAGTTCGTCGGAATTCTGCGTCCGCAGAACATAGTGCGCGGCGCGCAAACAGATCGCGCGCGTGATCAGGCCGCGCAACCTGCCGTCGTCCACGACCGGCAGGCCGTGAAGATTCTTGTCGGTGATGATCTGCTTGGCCTCATGGACCAGGGTGTCGCTGCCGATCACGATGGGGTTCTGTTGCATCCAATTGCGCACCAGCATGGTCGCTCCTCTCAGGACAGCCGTTTGCCGGCCAGTAGACTGGACACGATGTAGTCCATGGCCGAAGAGCTCGCCGCGACTGCCGCAGCCTGCGAGCGATTGCTCCAGATCGTTTCGGGCCGCGCCTGGAGGATGTAGATGTTGCCGCCCGCCGGCAACGCCTTGTCCACGGCCCACTCGATGTCCATCGGACGACCGTAGTGTTTTTCGATCTTCTTCGCCATCCAGGCGAGTTCGGTAATCTCGTCGTCGATCAGGCACTGGATCGACTGCCGCTCGAACGGCACCTCGGTCGCCACCGACTTCTGGATCTTCAAGTCCACCGTGTAGCACATGAGCTTTGTGGAAATGGTCCGCTCCAGGATATCCAGCGTCACCTTGTTCACCACGAAGTGGTCGGGGGTCACTTCGCCGGAAACGACCGACTCGCCGAAACCGAAGTTGGCATCAATGACAATCACCGAACGATCGCCGGTCGCGGGATGGAGGGTGAACATCACCCCCGCCGCGTAGGCGTTCGCCATCTTCTGCACACCGACGCTGATCGCAACCTGCTCATGGGGGAAACCCATCTTCAGCCGATAGGCAATGGCTCTCGCCGTGTAGAGGCTCGAAATGCAACGACGCACGTGATGGATGACGTCGTCGAAGCCCCGAATCCACAAATACGTATCCTGTTGCCCGGCAAAACTCGCGCCCGGCAGATCTTCGGCGGTGGCGCTGGACCTTACGGCTACCGGCACCGAGGCCTGGCAGCAACGCACCGACAGCTTGCGATACGCCTCGCCGATGAGATCCTCCAGCTCGACCGACATCGGCCGCGACTCGATCATCTCTCTGATGGAACGGGATACGTTTTCAAGTCGATCCAGATCGTCGTGATCGAGCCCTTGCAGCAGTCCGGCAATCTCCGCCTGAATGCCGGCGCCGCGCATGAAATCCGCAAAGCCCGCCGTGGTCAGCGCGAAACCCGGCGGTACCCGGACACCCGAGCTGATGAGTTCGCCGAGCGAGGAGCACTTGCCGCCCACCAGGGCGATGGAATCCTTGGTGCATTCCTCGAACCAACTCACCAAAGGAGGCCTGTTGCTCGTTCCCGCCACCGTGGCAGCCGCGATACTAGTCATGCCATGTCTCCCGACTTCAACACGTCAGCGGGCAATCGTGATCTGCCCCGAAGAGCCATCGACGCGCAACATCATGCCGGTCTTGATGACCTTGGTCGAATAGCCGGTACCCACCACTGCCGGCATACCGTACTCGCGGCACACGATCGCGGCATGGCTCATCACGCCGCCGACATCGGTGATGCAGGCCTTGATCTTGGCGAACGCCGGCGCCCAAGAGGGAGAGGTGGTCGGCGCCACCAGAATCTCATCTTCCATGAGATCGCGAATCTCCTCGGCGCTGAAACAGACCCTTGCCTTGCCTTCGACAATTCCAGGGCTGGCTGCAAACCCTTTCATCTCGGTGATGCTGTCCGGATCGCCCACGTCCTGGACCGAGGCCCAGTCGGACAGCGACTTGTTGGTCACGCCCCAAAGAACGATGGTGAAAGGTTCCTGAATGACCTCCGGGGCCACGCCGATGGCCGGCGGCGCCCGCCATTCGCGAAACTTCTGCATCACCCCTTTGCGCCACTCGATCTCGGCTGGCCAGGTCTTGGTGCCGCGCGGCGTGACGCCCGTCGCCCAAGCGGTCACCATGTCCCATAGCGCCTGCTTGATTTCATCGCGACGCATGTACCAGACATCCTCGATTTCGTTGAGGATGCCGTGTTCCTTCATGACCGCGGCCACCTGCCGCATCTTGTTCCAGAAGACCGAGTGGAACCAGTGCTCCACGTAGAACAGGTGGTTCTCGACGTACGGAAAGACAGTCTTGGCGCAGCCCAGCAATTCATCGAACTGCTTGCGATCGGCGTCATTGGTAATCAGTTCGCGATACTCGGCCGTGATGCGGTCGCGTTCGGCGCGCACCTGCTCCATGGGCCTATCGACCTCGGCGCCAGCGCGGATCTTGTTGATGTAGGTCTGAATGCCGGACAGCGGAATACCGAGACTGTCGTTCCAACTCCGATCGGTGTGAAACCAGCCTGTTCCGGACGAAATATTGAACCACGGGTAACGCGCTTTCTCGAACGCGGCCAGCCACTCGTCACCCTTGGGCAGCGCGGCAACCGCCTTCTTGACGTCCTCCCATTCCCGATGCGCGGTGACGGCCTCGTCCACGCCGAGCAGGATGGCTTTTTTCGCAAGGCCTTTAAGTTCGTCATCCGGCTTGTACATGATGACGTCGATGCCGGAGATCATCTGCGTCACGCGCTGGAGAGGAATGCTCGGGAACAGCTTCTGGGTGAAGTCCATGAAAAACACGTAGGCGGCGTAACCCAGGTTGAGGAACTCGAAGTGATACTGCCAGCACTTGATGCCGAGGTTGATCAAATCGTCGTAGTTCTTGATCAGGTGGTAGCCCCGCGACTCCCCGATGCCGCTGGTGACGACGCTGATGTCCTCGACGTCCGGCAGGCTGGGAATCTCCAGCGCCTCGAGTTCAGCGATGGTCGCCTCCATCTTCACCTTCCACTTGGCTTCGAGTTCATCCCAGTTCTTGTAGTAGTAACCGGCCCGCTCCATAAAATTGGGCACGCGCTTGCCGATTTCTTCCGGGTTCTGCACCGGCACCGGCGAGATGTAAACGTAGCCATTGATGATCCGGTGATCGACGCCGCGCACCGGGGGTACCTGGAATATACGGTTGTTGAATTGCGACAGCGCCAGGTACCAGGCTTCGTCCCAGATCGTATCGAATGGATACAGGGGCTCGGGATAGTGCAGTCCGTCGTAAAACCAGAACGTCTCTTTCTCGTAGCGATTGCGTTCCGGATCGTCGGTGACGAACTGGTACTGGTAGGGGTACATGCGCTCCCATCCCTCGGTGCCGGGAATGGTTGCGGCCTTGACGTCGTGCGGATTCGGGAATTGCATCGCCTGCCTCCTCCTTGCAAATGTCGTTCGTCACAACTGACGAATGAAAAAATGGACGGGTTCTTATAGCTGCCATTTTGCAAAGCCCATGCCAGTGCTTTTGTTGCAACACAGCAGAAATCATCTCAGCGAAGCAGCGTAGCCTCCAATCAATCCCGAATCTCAGGTTGAATCGGTGCCTGTGCAACCGCAGCAATCGGTTCCAAAGCAGCGCGTCGGTACCAAGCATGAGACTGGTTGCGACAATCAAGCAGCCTTGTTGTATTGATCAACTTTCCATACGACCGCGACTCGATTTGATCAACAGAACAAGCGCGATTTGCCCAATGGCCGGGGAACTCGATCACGGCTTGCGCAAATCGCGTCTTGGCGAGTTGACTTTGCTCGCTTCAGCAGTTATCAATCCCCCTTTGATCGAGGACGGTGTGGATGGCATGGCAAAGGCTGGCGAGAACAAATTGACTCCCCGCGAAGCAATGCGATGGAAGACCGAGAGCCTGCGCGCACGGCTGCGTTTTGGCGCCGAAAGCGGTCAAATCTGGCTGGACGAGCATCGCATGCTCCTCGTGCATGCGGAAGCCCAGGCGTTGTTGCGCAAGGAGCTTATCGATACGCTGGGAATGGAGCGTGCTCGCGGCTTGCTCACCCGGATGGGGTTCGCATCGGGGATGCGCGACGCCCAGATTGCGCGGGAAAGGTTCGCCGATCTCAACGATATCGACGCCTTCATGACCGGCCCGCAGTTGCACACCTTGGAAGGCATTGTTCATGTCACGCCCGTCAAACTGGAACTCGATCGCGCCGCAGGTCATTTCTTCGGAGAGTTTCTTTGGGAGGACTCCTGGGAAGGTCAATGGCACCGTCACTACTACGGCCTGCATTCCGAACCCGTCTGCTGGACGCAGATTGGGTATGCCTGCGGATATACCTCGGCATTCATGGGCCGCCAGATCCTCTACAAGGAAACCGAATGCACGGGCATGGGCAACAACAATTGCCGAATCGTCGGCAAACCGATAGAGGAATGGCCCGACGCAGCCGAACACGCCAAGTATTTCAGCCCGGAGTCCATCGTCGAGCAACTCATTGACCTCCAGACCGAGGTCGTTCAGTTGCGATCGACCATAGGCGACCGCGATCAGCAGCGTGACGACATTCGAGGCGTATCGCCGGGGTTCACCGCCGCTTTTGAACTCCTCAAGCAGGCCGCTGGCAGCAATATCACGGTCTTGCTGCTCGGTGAAACGGGCGTGGGCAAGGAAGTGTTCGCCAGAAGCCTCCATGACATGGGGCCGCGCCGCGATGACCCGTTCGTCGCGGTCAACTGTGCGGCGATTCCGCACGATCTGGTCGAGTCGGAACTTTTCGGTGTCGAAAAAGGTGCGTTCACCGGTGCGCAGCAAACCCGTCCGGGAAGATTCGAGCGCGCCAACGGCGGCACGCTGTTTCTCGATGAAATCGGCGATCTGCCTTTGGCTGCCCAGGCAAAGTTGCTGCGTGTTCTGCAGGACGGCGAGGTGGAGCGTCTCGGAGACCACAAATCGCGCAAGATCAATGTTCGGCTGGTCGCGGCCACCAACGCGGGTCTCCAGAACCTGGTGCGGGAAGGGCGATTTCGCTCCGATCTTTACTACCGGCTCAATGCCTATCAGGTCCGCATACCGCCACTGCGCGAGCGCAAGCAGGACATTCCGGTGCTGGCGAAACATTTCTTGGCCAAGTACTCGGCCATCAACGGCAAGAAACTGCGCGGTTTCACGGATAAAGCCAAGCGCGCCTTACTGGCCTATCGTTGGCCAGGCAACATCCGGGAACTACAGAACATGGTTGAGCGCGGCGTGATACTCGCGCCCAATAGCGGACAAGTGGAAGTCAATCATCTCTTTTTGGCGCACTGCGACAGCAGCGATCAACCGCGTGAGTTTGAATTTGGCCTGACCAGCGAAGGAGGCATCACTGGCAGCCATTGGGAAAGCAACGAGGATCTCTGCGATGCCGTCTTCAACGGCAGCATGACGCTCGACCAGGTAGAAGCCATGTTGCTTAACGCGGCCGTCGACAAGGCCCACGGGAATTTGTCGGCGGCAGCGCGTTTTCTTGGCATCACGCGTGCGCAGCTGGCCTACCGCCTGAAGCGCTTGCGCGCCGCCGAAGTGGACATCGAGAGCGAGGCTGGCGCTTTCTCTTGAACCTCTCGCTGCGCGAGCGCGTGCTCGAACAACTCGCCGAGCACCACGTCTTGACCCTGGCCACGGCGGGTCCGGAAGGCCCGTGGGCAGCGGCGGTGTTCTACGCCCACGATGGCCTGACGCTTTATTTTCTCTCCTCCCCGAACAGCCGCCACAGCCTCAACATCGCCGACGGCGCCGAGGTAGCGGCCACGATTCAGCGCGACTACGATGATTGGCCGGGAATTCACGGACTGCAACTGTGCGGCCGTGCCGAGCCCGTCCCGGCGAACGACGTGGCCATCGTACGCGAGCGATACGGCAAGCGCTTCCCGGTGGTCGGCTTGGCCGCAAGAGCTCCCGCCGCCATCGTTCGGGCATTGGATCGAATACGCTGGTATGCCTTGTATCCGCGTTCGATCTGGGTGGTCGACAACCGGCTGGGGTTCGGGCATCGCGAGCAACTTGATTTGTGAATCCGCAGTAATGGCGCCCTGCCAGCCCTGACTCTGGCATGCCTGGATTTTGCGCGTGCCCCCGAAACGCCTTGAGTGTTTCTCGATATTGCTTGGTTGGTTAAATTCGAGCTTCTTGATCGATAAATTTGATCAAATAATCAATCATTGGCTCCCCCAATAATTCCCCCCCTCCGCCCATGATCAGGGCACGACGGCCATCGATGGCTGCATGCACCATCCACCCAAGAGTTCCTAGTGGGCTTAGTTATTGCCCCAGCGATTCCTCCTGAACATCCTGGATTGCTGCAATGCACCGTCGATGCTGGCACGAGGCTTGCGGAGACCGGGGATGCAGAGGTCGCCATCGTTCGTTGATGGCGACACTCAATCGATTCCAAAATACGAGATGGACACAAGAATGTTCTTGGTCATGCCGGACCATCAAGGTAAGCGCTCGAGGGAAGCTCGAACCGCATCAAGCATATCGATCTGTCCCGTTCAAGACGTCGCAAATTTCGACACTGGCGCTTCTCGGTACAACCCTGTGCGCCCCAGATCGTTCTTCTTGCCGTTAATTATTTTAGCGGCGCTATTTCTATCGCTCGGTGCCTGTACCTCATCGGCGGACCTTAGGCAAGTGGAGAAGGAGAAGGCCAAGGCGGTGAAGAGGTACGAT
>JAGVUA010000022.1 GCA_019136545.1 Betaproteobacteria bacterium | reverse complement strand
GCACGCCGCTCAACGCCATCACCGGCATGGCCTACCTCATCCGCCGGGGCGGGCTCACGCCGACTCAGGCGGACCAGATGGGCAAGCTGGAAACCGCAAGCCATCATCTGCTTGAGATTCTCAACGCCATTCTCGATTTCTCCAAGATCGAAGCCGCCAAGCTCGAACTGGAACAGGTGCCGGTGTACGTCGAACAACTGCTGGGCGATGTCACGAGTATTGTCGGCAGCGATCTGCGTGCCAAGGGACTCAAGCTCGTCATCGAAATGGTGCCGATGCCGGGCGGTCTGCTCGGCGACCGGACGCGAATCCAGCAGGCCTTGCTCAACTACCTTTCCAACGCCGTCAAGTTCACCCAGAGCGGAACGATCACCTTGCGCGTTCGTGTCGAAGAGGAGCAGTCCGACTCGGCATTGATTCGCTTCGAGGTGAGCGACACCGGCATCGGCATCGAATCCGAAGCGCTTGTCCGACTGTTTGCCAGCTTCGAGCAGGCCGACAACTCCATCACCCGAAGATACGGCGGCACCGGGCTTGGCCTGGCGATAACCAGGAAACTGGCGCAGCGCATGGGTGGTGATGCCGGTGCGACCAGCACTCCTGGAAGTGGCAGCACCTTCTGGTTCACCGTCAGGCTCAAGAAGGATGCGACGGTGCAGGGTAGCGATGGCGTTGTCGGCGAAGGGGCTTTCTCGCAGACCGAGAAGGAACTGCGTCAGCGCTTCGCCGGGCGGCGCGTCCTGGTCGCCGAGGACGAGCCGATCAACCGCGGGATCGCGCAAGAACTGCTGAGCGCGATCGGTCTCATCGTCGAAAGCGCGGAGGATGGCGCCATGGCGCTCGAAATGGCCAGCCAGAATTCCTATGCGCTGATCCTCATGGACATGCAGATGCCCAATATCGACGGCCTGGAAGCGACGCGACGGATTCGGGCGCTGCCGCAACAGGCCGGTACGCCGATTATCGCCATGACCGCCAACGCTTTTGCCGAAGACCGGCAACGCTGTCTGGATGCCGGTATGAATGACTTCATCGCCAAGCCGGTCGATCCGGATGTGCTCTACGCCATGTTAAAGCTCTGGTTGGGCGAGGTGCCGGTCGAACAATCGAATTAGCAACCAGGTGAGTCCCTCCAGCTCAGCTACAGCAACTGGCGATGCAAGGGCGCGACTCACGAAGTCTTGGTCGGGACCTGCGATCCGCTTACGGTTTGTTTCTGTACGCGCGATCAAATACGGCTTCAAGCAGCGGATGCACGCCGCGCAACCCATCCACGACAGCTTTCGCCCACTCGAAGTACTCCTGGCGTCGTTCGAGTGACCACTGCACCGGCGAACTGTCGGCGACGTCGCGCAGGTTGCAGATCTTGTCGGCCAGCTTCACCAGTTTTGCGCTCCGGCTGATGGTCGGTGCGTGCTCGATTTGCAGGCGCTTGCGTTCGCCTTTGGGCAGCCGCTTGTCGTCGGTCACTTCGAGCACGATCGCGGCGATTTCCTCACCGAAGACGCTTTCCAGTTCGCTTGCCGTGGTGTCCGTGTCTTCGATGGTGTCGTGCAGCACGGCGGCGATGAGCACGGCTTCTTCGTCCACGCCCGCTTCATTGGCGAGGACGTTGGCGAGTGCGATGGGATGGTTGATGTACGGCGAAGCGTCCGCATCCTTGCGGCGCTGGTTGCGGTGTTTGTCGGCGGCAAAGGCGATGGCCTGGATGAGTCGGTTCATGGAAAGTCTGTCCTGTGGTGTATCTCGTCACGATCGCTGCAACGGTCGGCTGGCGGAAACGATTTCGCATTGACCGGACCTGGACGCCGCAGGATACTTCCCTCAACTTGAGTCGTTACATCCTGGCGGCGCAATCACACCCCTTACTTTATACCTCACACGATCCGGCACGGAGACCGCATGATAGCCATTTGTTTGCGCGCCACAGCATCCCTCTCGGCAACGGCTACGCGGGCCGCCTGGCTACTGGTGCTGCTCCTCGCGCTCCCCGGTATGGTCAACGCCGCTGGCAGCCGCCTGGACCGTGTATTGGCTGACAAGAGAGTGCGCGTCTGCATCTGGCCGGACTACTACGGCATCTCCTACCGCAACCCCAAGACGCAGGAGCTCTCGGGCATAGACGTCGATATGGCGGCAGCGTTGGGCAAGGACCTTGGCGTGGCCGTCGAATTCGTCGACAGTTCCTTCGCGACGCTGATCGCCGATGTCACGGAAGAGCGTTGCGATGTCGCCATGTTCGGCATCGGCATCAACACGCAGCGCCAAGAGAAGCTGCGCTTCACGCAGCCGCATCTTGCGAGCGACATTTACGCTATCACCACGCGAAGCAATCGGCGAATCCAGACTTGGGACGACATCGACCAACCGGGCAGCGTGGTCGCCGTGGCCAAGGGCACCTTGCACGAGCCGGTGATGCGCCAGAAGCTCAAGGCGGCCGAGCTGCGCGTGCTCGATACCTCGCAGGCGCGCGAGCAGGAGGTGGAGTCGGGACGTGCCGATGTCTTCATGACCGATTTCCCCTTCAGCCGGCGCATGCTGGAGACGACCGACTGGGCGCGGCTGGTCAAGCCGACCGCGAGCTAT
>JAGVUA010000136.1 GCA_019136545.1 Betaproteobacteria bacterium | reverse complement strand
CACACCGACGCGGCAGTCGTTAAATCCGCCGGCTGGACCAACACCACCAACACCTCGAGCTTCTCGGGGGCCTACCGATACGCTACGGCTGCTGGATCGTCGATGGATCTGACTGTTACCGGGCGTCAAATTTCAATTGCAACCTACCTGAGCACCAACGGCGGTTGTGCCGTCGTCAGCATTGATGGGGACTACACCCGCGCCAATCGTCTGCCTGCATTTACCGCCGCCGATCTCGCCGCCGGCCGATGCCGTGCTGATGATGTGGGTCGACGATATGTGCAGTGCTATGCGTCTGGAACTGTGGTCGATTTTATCCCGCTCGCGGATGGCTTATCTGACAGCCCACATGCGGTGCATCTCGAAGCCACCGGGACCAAGTATTTCGTAAACGCATCTGATGTCCGCGTCTATGTTGAGGGATTTGCCGGGGTGGCAGCAGGGCTTGTTCCGGGCGCCACGAATGTGCATTTCGTGCCGCAACGCTACATCTCGGCTGTCGAAACGTGGAGTGAGCACGCATACATACCGTATTGGGCTCCGGCCGGCTCGACTGACTATCAGTTTTTGGGCGGCATCCACGGTGACGGTGTGACTAGCAAAGAAACAGAGGTGTCGTTGTCTGTGTATGTGGATGGTATCGACTCGACCGCTGCGGCAATCGGAAGCCTCACGTCAGGCCGATTGATTTACATCGACCACAGCACGACCCGTGCTCACAAATCGGCGCTGGCGACGCCCGTGCTGTCCCTGCGTCGGCGCTATACAGCCGCGAGCAAGCGGCAATGTCCAATCATGTGTGTAGTAGATGTAACGTGGTCTGTAGCGGGCACGCTGCGAGAGGAATACCCCGTTATGATGCCGCTCGACAGGTACAGTCCGCTCACACGTGCAACCACGCAGACCCTGGAGGACTGGGTACGTATGGGCGAATGGGCTATACCTATTGGGCGGCACGACAACACTGAAATTTATCTGCCTGCGCGAGCAAACACGATGATCGCTCAGGGCTACGGCATTACTGCGTGGGCGGCGCTTGAAAGAGCGGAGCCGGAGATGTCGACGGTGCTTGGGCAGTACAGGTTCCGCTACAGGGACATCAATGACGGATCGGCTAAGTGCTATTTGCTGTCCGCGTCTCAAGCGTCTCCCGTTGCCGCAGGGGATAAGTCTCACTTTATTGTGGGCTGGGGTGCAAAGTTCAACTGATTTCCAATCCCCGTTGCGCGAATATCGCAATCCCCGAAGGGTCGGAGCTTAAACCCCCGCCCCAGCAGCACCCAGCCCGGCCAAGCGCCGGGCTTTTCTTTGGGGTGCGCGTGCCGTGAATCGCCCTCCGTATCGTGCCTCACATGGACCTGCACGACCCTATGGAAGCCCTGAACCCGGCCGGAGCTGAAGAGCCTGACCGCGCCGAGGCTGCCCGTCGGGTTGAGATCGACGATCTGAAGCGGGTCATGAGCAACAAAGCAGGCCGGCGATTCGTTGCCGACCTGCTCAAGCGCAGCGCCGTGGATGCGTCTTCGTTCGACCTCAACCCGCACGCGATGGCCTTCAAGGAGGGCGTCAAGTGGCTGGGCCAGCGAATCATTGACGACTTGAAAACGCACTGCCCTGACAGATACATCGAGATGCTCAAGGAGAGCCTGGATCATGACCGTAGCGACGAACGAAGCCCCCGCCGCACCCGAACCCAGCACGCTGCTGACTGATCCGCCCACGGCGGAAGGTCAGGCTGCTGCAGGCCAGGGGGAGCAGGGCGCCGAGCCTGCCGCCAAGCCGGAAGAGAAGCCCGCCGAAGCCCCGGAAGGCGCGCCCGAGGCCTACGAATTCACCCCGCCCGAAGGCCATGTGCTCGACGACGGCGTGATTGGCAAGTTCTCGGAAGTCGCCAAGGAGTTGAACCTGCCGCAGGACAAGGCGCAGAAGGTGCTTGACGTGATGGCCCCGGCCATCGCCGAGCGCCAAGCAGCCGCGCTGCAGTCCATGACCCAGGAATGGGCCGAGTCCGCGCGGGCTGACAAGGAGTTCGGTGGCGAAAAGCTCGACGAAAACCTGGCCATTGCGAAAACGGCGCTGGACAAGTTCGCCACTCCGGAATTCACGAAGCTCTTGAACGACACCGGCCTTGGCAATCACCCCGAAGTTCTGCGCGTGTTTGTGCGCGCAGGCAAGGCGATCTCCCAGGATTCGGTCATCCCTGGCAAGCAGGCGCCGTCGCCGGCTGATCGGCTCTCCGCGCTGTACGACAACACCCCGAAATCCTGATCTGAAAGGACTGCACCATGGCAACCATGCCGCTTGTATCCACCGGCCGTAACACGCTGATCGATGTCGCCAAGAGCTTCGGCCCTGACGGCAAGGTCGCAACGGTGGCGGAACTGCTCAACCAGAGCAACGAGATCATCACCTATCTGCCGTTCATCGAAGGCAACCTACCCACCGGTCACAAGGGCGTCGTCCGTACCGGCCTGCCCACCGTCCAGCTCCGCAGCTTTTACCGCGGTGTGAAGGTGTCCAAGTCTGGCCGCGCCACCATCGAGGATGTGTGCGCGATGGCGGAAGGCCGCAACGAGATCGACAAGGACCTGGCCGACCTGAACGGCAATTCCGCCGCCTATCGCCTGTCCGAAGGCCTGGCGTTCATCGAGGCGATGAACCAGACCTTCGCGCAACAGCTGATCTACGGCGACACGTCGTCCAACCCCGACGGCGTGCTGGGCCTGACCCCCCGCTACAACAGCCTGTCTGCCACCAGCGGCGCAAACATCATTGATGCGGGCGGCACCGGCTCGGACAACACCTCGGTGTGGCTGATCGTCGCGAGTGAAAACACCATTTCCGGCATCTACCCGAAGGGCTCTCAAGCCGGCCTGCAGCAGCAAGACCTCGGCGAGATCGACGCGTTTGACGAAAACGGCGACCGCTTCCGCGCCTACGCCGAGCTGTGGAAGTGGAAGTTCGGCCTGCACGTCAAGGATTGGCGCTATGCGGTTCGTATCGCCAACATCGACGTTTCCGACCTGACCGGCCAGACCGGCACCCAGGCCATCACCGCCGCAACCTGGCTGAACAAGCTGATGATCAAGGCGCTGGCCCGCATCCCGTCCATGGGCATGGGCACGCCGATGTTCCTGGCTTCCCGCACCGTCAAGGAGATGCTTTCCATCGGCGCGCTCGACAAGAGCCAGAACGCCCTGAGCTTCACCGACGCGGTGAATCAGTACGGTTCCGTCGGCCCCGGCTCCGTCGCCGGCCAAGGGACGGGCATCCAAGGTGGCACGCTGCGCTTCATGGGCGTACCGGTCGTCACCGTCGATCAACTGCTGGCCACCGAAGCCCGCGTCGTTTAAGGAGAACCATCATGGGTATGCTCGACCTCAACACCAAGTACAGCATCGCGCAGGCCGTTACCTCGACCGGCGACACGGCCTCCACCAACGTCTATGACGTGGGCAGCGCAGCCTCTGCCGACATCGGCCTGAACGACGAACTGTGGATCAACGTGGTGTGCAGCACCACCGCGACCTCCGGCGGCTCGGCCACCGTCCAGGCCGTGCTGCAGGACTCGGCCGACAACAGCACCTTTGCTGACGTGCTGGCCGGCCCCGCGCTGGCCGTGGCCAACGTCACCCAAGGCGCCGTCCTGCTGCAAGCCTGCCCGCCGCTTGGCCTGCGCCGCTATACCCGGATCGTCTATCGGGTCGGCGTGGCTGCCCTGACCGCCGGCAAGTTCGATGCCTACGTGTCCATGGACGTTCAGCGCAACATCGCCCGCCCGAGCGGCTTCACCGTCGCCTGATAGGGGATCGATATGCGCGTCATCGCCACCAAGCCCGGCTTCTCCGACTACCTGCGCCAGCCCGGCGACGTGTTCGAAGTCCCCGATGGCAGCAAGGGCAGCTGGTTCAAGCCCGTCGAGGACGAGCCGGAGAAGATCACCCGGGGCCGCAAGGCTTCGTCTGAGCCGGCCGACGATCAGGCCTGACTGTCCTCTGCCTCCGGGCAGTACCCGCGGGGCGCGTCGAAAGGTGCGCCCCGTTTTTCATGAGGTGCCGCAATGGCTTCCGAGATCGACATCTGCAACCTTGCCTTGGCGCACCTTGGCGACACCGCGACCATTGCGAGCCTTTCCCCGCCCGAGGGTAGCGCGCAGGCCGAGCACTGCGCCCGCTTCTACCCTGTCGCCAGGGATTCGCTGCTTGAAATGCACCCGTGGGGGTTCGCCACCCGACGGGTGCAGCTTGCGCTTCTGACATCGGGCTGGCCCGAATGGACCTATGCTTACGCGCAGCCGGCTGACGCGCTCAACGTCATTGCGATACTGCCGCCGGAATCCACGGACGATTACAGCACGGGCGTGCCTGACTCGGCCGGCGGGTCTTACGTGCCCCAGCCGTTCTGCTGCGAGATCAACGACAGCGGGGCGCCTGTGATCTACACGGACCAGGCCGATGCCGTGCTGCGCTATTCGGCCACCGTCACCGACCCGACGCGGTTCTCGCCGCTGTTCGTGTTGGCGCTGTCCTGGCACCTTGCATCAATGCTGGCCGGGCCGATCATCAAGGGCGACGCTGGCGCGGCCGAGGCCAAGCGCTGCGCTGGCATGATGCAAGCCTATCTGTCCAAAGCCGTCGAGTCTGACAGCAGCCAGCGCCGCGTGAGTCCCGAGCACGTGGTCGGCTGGATGGCGGGGCGCTGACATGGCAAATATCCGCATCCTTCAGCGCAGCTTTGCCGGCGGCGAGGTGTCCCCGGAGATGTTCGGGCGCATAGACGACGCCAAGTATCAAGCCGGCCTTGCCAAGTGCCGCAACTTCATCACCAAGGTGCAAGGGCCGGCAGAGAATCGCCCGGGGTTTGCGTTCGTGCGTGAAGTCAAGGACAGCACCAAGCGCGCGCGCCTGATCCCCTTCACGTTCAGCACCACGCAAACGATGGTGATCGAGCTTGGCGCCGGGTATTTCCGTTTCCACACCCAAGGCGGCACGCTTGAGGCATCGCCCGGCACGCCCTACGAGATCAGCAACCCCTATGCGGAAGCCGATCTGCTGGACATCCACTATGTGCAGTCAGCCGACGTTCTCACCCTGGTCCATCCGAACTATGCGCCGCGCGAGCTCCGGCGCGTCGGGGCGACAAACTGGACGCTGATCACGATATCGTTTTCGTCGCCGATCTCGGCCCCGGGGGCGCCGACCATCACCGCCACCGGTCACAGCGCGGTCAAGTACACGTATTACTACGTGGTCACGGCCGTGGCTGCGGACGGGGTGAGTGAATCGGCGGCATCGTCGCAGGGCAGCGCAGGCGGCAACCTCTTCGAGACTGGCGCGATTGTGACGGTCTCATGGGCCGCCGTGAGCGGGGCGACCCGGTACAACGTCTACAAGCTGCAGGGCGGCCTGTATGGCTACATCGGCCAGACAACCGGCACCAGCATCATTGACGACAACATCGCCCCCGACCTGAGCAAGACGCCGCCGACATACGAGACGGTTTTCAACGGCGCTGGCGATTACCCTGCCGCCGTGTCTTACTTCGAGCAGCGGCGCAGCTTTGCGGGCACGACGAACAAGCCACAGAACATCTGGATGACCCGGAGCGGCACCGAGTCGGATATGTCTTACTCGCTGCCGATCAAGGACGACGACCGAATCAGCTTCCGCGTTGCCGCCCGCGAGGCAAACACCATCCGGCACATCGTCCCGCTGTCTCAGCTGCTGCTGCTGACCAGCTCGGCGGAGTGGCGCGTCACCTCGGTCAATTCGGACGCGATCACCCCGACGTCGATCTCGGTCAAGCCGCAAAGCTACGTTGGCGCCAGCAACGTGCAGCCGGTCATTGTGAACAACACTTTGCTATACAGCGCAGCACGCGGGGGCCATATCCGGGAGCTTGGCTACAACTGGCAGGCCAACGGGTTCATCACCGGAGATCTGTCATTGCGCGCGCCTCACCTGTTCGACAATTACGAAATCGTCGATATGGCGTACTCGAAGGCCCCGCAGCCCATCGTCTGGATGGTGTCGAGCGTCGGCAAACTGCTGGGCCTGACTTACGTTCCAGAGCAGCAGATCGGGGCCTGGCACCAGCACGACACGGACGGGACCTTTGAGTCCTGCGCGGTCGTTGCTGAGGGCTCGGAGGATGTGCTGTACTGCATCGTTCGGCGCACGATCAACGGTTCAAGCAAGCGCTATGTTGAGCGCATGGCCTCGCGACAGTTTGTCGATGCCGAAGACGCCTTCTTCGTTGATTCGGGCCTGACCTACTCCGGGCCTGCGGTGACGACAATCAGCGGGCTCGGGCACCTCGAAGGCAAGACTGTCTCCATCCTGGCTGACGGCGCCGTGCGTCCGCAGCGCGTCGTGACGAGCGGCAGTATTGAGCTCGACAACGAGGCCAGCGTCGTGCATGTGGGCCTGCCGATCACGGCCGACCTGCAAACGCTCCCTGTTGCCATGGCCATCGACAACGGCTTCGGGCAAGGCCGGTTCAAAAACGTGAACAAGGCATGGCTGCGCGTGCACCGGTCGTCAGGCATTTTCATCGGGCCGGACTCCGACAAGCTCACCGAAGCGAAGCAGCGCACGACAGAGCCCTATGGTTCTCCCCCCGCGCTCAAGAGCGAGGAAATCCAGGTCATGCTCACCCCCTCATGGGCCGACTCGGGGCAGGTGTTTGTACGGCAGTCGGACCCGCTGCCGCTCACGGTGGTGTCGATGACTGCGGAGGTGGCTGTCGGGGGGTGACAGTGCGCGTGCCCGGCGGGGCGCAGGGCCACCATGACGGCCATTACAGGAGATCGTCGTCATGACCCCTCAAGCACCTTCCGGGCTGGGCTCCGCATCCCTCATCGGCATGGGAATCGGCGCTGTTGGATCGGCCATCGGAACCTATCAACAGTCCAAGTCCCTCAAGTCGCAGCTGCGCTATCAGGCAGCCATCGCTGAGATCAATCAACGCCTGGCCGAGAGCAGCGCGCAGCAGGCCATGCAGCAGGGCCAGCAGCAGGTCGCCGCCACGACCATGCGCTACGGTGCGGTCAAGAGCGGCCAGCGGGCCGCCATGGCTGCCAATGGCGTGGATCTCGGCGTTGGTAGCGCGGCCGAAGTGCAGGCATCAACCGACATCCTCAAGGACATCGACAAGAACACCATCGAGGCAAACGCGATCCGATCGGCCTTTGGCTACCGGACGCAAGGCGCTGGCTTTGCAAACCAGGCGCTGATGGATCGAACGTCGGCCGGCAGCATTTCCCCCGCAAGCTCTGGCTTTTCGACGCTTCTTGGAAGCGCGACGAAGGTCGCAGAAAGCTGGTACACGCTCGACAAGATTGGCGCGCTTCAGGGTGCAAAAGGCGGCGAGGCGCTGGCCGGCAGTAACGGCTTTGTCGGTGACATCAACATCGCGAAAGGGTGGGTCTGATGCCAACAGTTCCGCGCATTGACGCCCCGCAGGTATCCCCGGGCGGCCCATCAAATGCCAGGTTTGATGCCCCTCAGGCGCAGAACTACGCTGCTCGGCAGGGTGTGCAGATGGGGCAGGCGATGGAAGCCGCCGCCGGCGAAGCGTCGCGCATTGCTGCCGACATCCAGACACAGGCCAACCAGCTACGCTTTGACGACGCAATCAACCAGGTCAAAGAGGAACAGCTCCGCCTGACCTACGACAAAGACGCCGGCTACTCCAACCTCAAGGGGATCAATGCGCTTCAGCGCCCAGACGGCAAGCCGCTCAAGGCCGAGTACGGAGACCTGCTGAAGAAACGCATCGGCGAGATCGGCGCCAGCCTTGGCAACGACGCGCAGAAGGCCGCGTTCGACAAGGCATCGGCCAACATCTTGACGGGCTTCGTTGGCCAGGTGGATTCTCACGAGTCCAGCGAGTTCAAGGCTTACGGTCTGTCGGTTTCCGAGGGCGTGCAGGCCACAGCCAAGCGCGACATTGCGCTCAACTGGAGCAAGCCGGAGGCCATTGATGCCGCAGTCGAGCGCATCCGGGCCGAGGCCTACCGGCAGGGGCAGCTTCTCGGCAAGTCGGCCGAGTGGCAAGAGGCCGCAGCCCGCAAGATGGCCAGCGACGGGCACAAGCTCGCCGTGTTGTCTGCGCTTGAAAACAACAACCCCGCCTACGCCGACACCTATCTGAAGAAGTACGCCGGGCAGATGGAGGCTGACGACATCATGACCGTGCGCGGGCACATCACGAAGCAGATGGATGCGCAGGTGGCGATAGGTGCGGCCGATCAGGCGGTAAAGCAATTCGCCCCCAGGATGGCGCCGACCGACTTTGACCGCCTCGTGAACATCACGATGGCCGCTGAATCGAACGGCCAGCGCTACGGCAAAGACGGCAATCTGCTGGAGTCGCCGAAGGGCGCAAAGGGCGAAATGCAGGTGCTTGACGGCACCAACACCGACCCAGGATTTGGCGTGAAGCCGGCTCGCGACAACTCACCCGAGGAGCGGGCCAGGGTGGGCCGTGATTACCTGCAGGCCATGCTGAAGCGCTACCAGGGAGACCCTGCGCTGGCGTGGGCAGCCTACCACGCAGGGCCGGGCCGCGTCGATGCGGCTCTGAAGAACGCGGGCAAGCCGGTGATGGTCGATGCCAACACCGACCCGAACGCGCCGAAGCAGATCAGTTGGCTATCGCTGATGCCCAAGGAGACACAGAACTACGTCGCCATGAACATGGCCGCGCTCAGCGGTGGCCAGGGTACGCCGCCGCGCCCGACGCTCGCGGACTTGAGCGCACAGCTTGCGTCAGACCCCCGCCTGGCTGGCAATCCGCAGCGCCTCAAGATCGCTCAGGAAGAAGCCGCCCGGCAGTGGAAGCTGCAGGAGGACGCCATCAAGCAGCGCGAGGAAGAGGGCACCTCCAACGCCATGCGGATGCTCGTTTCCAACGGGGGGCGCTTTGCCGACCTTCCGGCCAGCGTTCGCAACGCTATCCCGCCAAAGGAGGTGGACAACGTCCTGAACTTCAGCAGCCGAGTTGCCAAGGGCGAGGACATCACAAGCCCGCTGCTGTACGCGCGCCTTTCCTCCAATCCGGCCGAGCTTGCTCGGATGAGCGATGCGCAGTTCTTCATGCTGCGCCGCGAGCTGTCCGAATCCGACTTCAAGCACTTCGCCAACGAACGCGCCAAGCAGATGGGAGGCGCGCAGGGGGCAAACGGCCCGGGCGACCTGAACAGCGCAGCCATCAAGCAGACCCTGGACGCCCGCATGCGCGTGCTTGGCATGGACCCAACGCCCAAGGACGACGGAGGCGCGGACGCCGCGCGCATCGGTGCCGTTCGTCAGTTTGTCGATCAGTATTTCGTGGCCGCCCAGCGGGAGGCGGGCAAGAAGTTCACCGACGCCGAAGTCTCCCAGCACATCGACGCGCTGTTCGCCAAGAACGCCACCTTCCGCGGCTGGTTCTCCGACTCGTCCGGCCCGGTGCTGGGGATGAAAATCGGCGACATCGACAGTTCCGCCAAGGACAGCATCAAGGCCGCCTTCAAGCGGCGCGGCGTAGATAGCCCGACTGACGCCCAGATCCTGAACGCTTACTGGAACATGAAGTTCGCCCGCAAATGAGTGATGACTTTGACGCAGCCGTAGCCGCGACCCTGCAACCTGACCCCGGCCAGTCTGCCCGGGTTGGCTTTGCCGCCGCCTACGGGGTATCCCCAGACGCCTACGCCGAGGCCAAGCGCATCGAACGGCGTACAGGCATCCCGGCCGACTCCGTGCTCGCCAATCCGATTGAGGCTAAGCGCGAGGCCGCCGTGGGCAGTATCGACTTCGGCGCTCTGGCCAAGACGGCACCCGCCACCGCGGCGCTGCTCGCCGACGTGGAGCGGGCCAAGGTGTCTCACGACGACCTTGATAACCTGCAGGGCGCAGAAACCACGCTAAAGGCGTGGAAGGGTCCGACCCCCTCCTTCTCTTCGGTGGCGAGCGGCTTCGCTGAGGCATTGAAATTCAAGCCGCTGGTGGCTGGCGTGCGGCTTGCCATGAACGATCTGATGTTCGGCGCCGGCACCACGCCCGAGGATCAGGTGCGCCGCGCCGACCTCGTGCGCAAGGCTGGCCAGGCGCAGGCCCAGCAGGATTACACCACGCCCGCTTTCGAGAGCGCGACCGCTGCGGGGGCTTACTCTGGCGGCGTGTCGATCCTGCAGAATCTCCCGGGCCTTGCCGCATCGATTGCCACCGGCAGCCCGGCGCCCGGCCTCGCCTTGGCCGGCATCAACTCTGCGGCCCCGGCATATGGAAAGTACGCATCGCGCGGCGCCACGATCGGGGAGGCAGCAGGGGGCGCGCTGGCCGAGGGCGCGGTGGAGGTTGCCACCGAGGCACTGCCGATGGGATTCCTTGTGAAGAACTTCGGCCGGGTCGGGGCGGGGCAGTTCATCGCCGGCATGCTCGGTCGCGAGGTTCCGAGCGAGCAGGTTGCAACACTGGTGCAGGACTTGGTTGACGCAGCCGTCGCCAACCCCGACAAGACATTCGGCGACTACCTTGCCGAGCGCCCGGACGCGGCCTATCAAACCCTGGTCGCGACGCTTGTGCAGGGCGGCGTGATGGGCGGCGCGTCCAAGATTGCCCAAGTCGCCAGCGGACGGGCTCAGCAGGCGCAGATGGCAGAAGAGCAGGCCGCCAGGATCGAGCAGTTCAACCAGTTCGCTGCAGCCTCCAAAGTGCTGCAGCGCGACCCGGAGGCCTTTGCGCAGTTTGTCGCCCAGGCTGCGCAGGATGGGCCGGTGCAGGCCGTATTCATCGATGCCCATGCCTTGCTGCAATCCGGCGTGGCCGATCAGGTCGCCGCGGTGTCGCCGGCCGTTGCCGAGCAACTTGAGACCGCAGCCGCCACCGGTGGGCAGATCGCTATCCCGGTCGAAGAGTACGCTGCCGCCATTGCGCCGTCTGATGCTGCCGGGGCGCTGCTGGATCATCTCAAGACTGACCCGGACGGATTCAGCCGCGCCGAGGCGCAGGCCTACATGCAGGAGCAGGGTGCGGAGCTGCAGGCCGAAGTCGAGCGCCTGCTGGCCGACCGCGAGGCCGCCGACACCTTCAAGGCGCAGGCCGACGTCGTGCGCAGCAAAATCCTCGATCAGCTCAACGCAGCCGGGCGCTTCACCGGCCCGGTGAATGAGTCCTACGCATCACTCGTGGGCAACTTCTACGCCGTGCAGGCCGCCAAGCTTGGCGTCACGCCCGACGCGCTGTATGAGCGCTATCCGCTGACGGTAACGGCGGAGGAGATCGGAGGGAATGCGCTGGATCAGGGCGAAGTGTCCGCCTACGTCACCGACGAGATTGACGACCTGACCGGCCTACCGCTAAACAGCGACGGCACCGTGACCGTCTATCACCACACCAGCGCCGAAAAGGCGGAGGCTATCAAAACTTCCGGCACGCTCAAGGCCGCCGCAGAGCCCGATGTCTATGTGACGACGCGCAAGGAGACGGATACGGGATATGGCGACGTTGCCGTGCCTGTTCGCGTGAAGCCGGATCTGCTGCAGATTGACGACGAATTCCCGGATGGGCGGGTGGATTACAGGATTGATGCGAAGCGGCCGGGCGGGTCGGTAAAGGTGAAGGTGGGCGAGGCGGAGGCAGCAATGTCCGACGCCTACAACCAAGGCCCGGCGGGCGACGTTGAGACGGGGGGCCGAAATCCCGACTTCACCGAAGCCGCAAAGCAGATCCTTGCTGCCATCGAGGCGGACGACAGCATGCTTGATTTCGGGTTGCGCGTAATTCCGGGCGAGTTCGATGGCGATATTGCGGTTGGCGACTCGCTATCCAACAGCTTCATCTGGGACAACGGCGACAAGACGGACGAGGAGCTTCCCGGAGTTTCCGCCGCAGGCATTCCGTCGGCTACGCTTGATGCCGTCGTGCGCGCGATCAAGAACATCGGCGCCCACGGCAAGCCCGGCCCCAATGGCTACTACTTCGGCGACCGTGTTGTGTTGGTGCGTGGCGAGAAGGTTGCGAACGGCGAGGATGTTGGGGAGTTCGTCATCGCAGATCCGGAAGTCGTTGGTGTGTGGCGTAAGCCAACTCAAGGAAACTCCGAGCTGATTCCGAATGAGCCCACCGCGTCGGACGCAAACACCCTGCACCAAGGCCCCCGCGGCGCCTTCTCCCCCGCGACCTGGAACATCGCCCTTCTGCAGAACGCCGACCTCTCGACCTTCCTGCACGAGACCGGGCACGCCTTCCTTGAAATGCAGCTCGACATGGCCGGCCGGCTCTCCGCTATTGACGAACTGTCACCCGGCGAGCGCGAGGTGGTTGCCGACGCCGAGGCGCTGATGCGCTGGTTTGGCCTGCGCGACCTGGCCGAGTGGCAGTCTCTCGACTTCGAGGAGCGTCGGCACCATCACGAAAAGTTCGCCCGCGGATTCGAGGCGTATCTGTTTGAGGGCAAGGCGCCGTCCATCGAGCTGCAGGGCCTGTTCCAGCGCTTCCGGGCGTGGCTGGTCAATATCTATCGCGACATCAAGGCGCTAAACGTCGAACTGACCGACGAGGTGCGCGGCGTCATGGATCGCATGATCGCCACCGGCGAGCAGATCCAGCTTGCCGAGCAGGGCCGGAGCATGATGCCGCTGTTCCGCACGGCGGAGCAGGCCGGCATGACGCCGGAGGAGTTCGCCGCCTATCAGGCGCTGGGCATTCAGGCCACCGCTGACGCCATCGAGGATCTTCAGGCCCGCGGCTTGCGCGATCTGCAATGGATTCGCAATGCGCGGGAGCGTGAGATCAAGCGGCTGCAGAGGGAGGCCGGCGTACAGCGTGCGCAGATCCGCATGGAGGCACGCCGCGAGGTGATGAGCCAGCCGGTGTATCGGGCCTGGCAGTTCCTGACCGGCAAGATTTCCGAGGCCGACAAGCTGCCGGAGCCTGAGCGCATCAAGTCTGACCCGGACATCGTTGATCCGGGGCTGGATTCGCTGTTCGTGGCAGTCGCCAAGCTGCGCCGGATTGTGGGGCGTCAAGCCCGAGGATAAGCCGCAGTCAGGCCTCTTTGGAAAGCCCGTTCTACGGGCCGAGGGCAAGGGCTGGACGGTCGATCAGATGGCCGAGAAGCTCGCCGAGCTGGGCTATCTGTCGCCCGACGAGAACGGCAATACTGCGCTCCGCGACTTTGAAGAGGCTTTTCAGGCGGAGATGGGCGGCTCGCCGGTCTATTCCAGTCAGGCGGATTACGATCTGCTGCGGGCCAATGATGTGCGGCCGGGCGATCAGGTGGCGAACGTTGATGCACTCACGGCAGGTCGGCTGGATACCGCTGGGCTATCGGACATCGCCCTGCCGCCGGAGGTAGTCGCCGCACTCAAGGCCCGGCGCATGACCTCGCCAAATGGCCTGCACCCCGACATCGTTGCCGACCTTTTCGGCTTCAGCTCCGGTGACGAGCTCGCCCGCACCCTGGCTGCCGCCAACCCGCCCAAGGAAGAAATCGATGAGCTTACCGATCAGCGGATGCTTGAGAGGTTCGGCGAGCTGGCCACGCCCGACGCCATTGCGCGCGCAGCCGACGCGGCAATCCACAACGCCGCCCGAGGCCGGATGCTGGCGACCGAAGCCAATGCCTTGGCGAAG
>JAGVUA010000146.1 GCA_019136545.1 Betaproteobacteria bacterium | reverse complement strand
AGCTTCGCCTCGAGGAAGGCGATCACCCGGTACGCGACGGTGCCGGGCTTCGGGGGGAAACTGTTCATGCCGCCGCCGCGCCGTTGTCGCCGCCAGGCGCGCCGCCTTCGTCTGCACCGGGCGCCGGAGCTGCAGCCTTGCGCCGGGTCACGCCCTGACGGGCACGCAGCGAAGTGCCGCGCGGTGCGCGGGCCTGCGGCGGTTTCGCCAGCGCCACGCTAGCCAGCGCCTCCACATACGGCTGGAAGGCGGCCACGGTCACGATGCCGGGGTTCTTCGACTTGCCACTGCGGATGTTCCAAAGGGTGCCGACCGGGACGCCGGAGAGCTCGGAGAGCTTCTCCAGCTGGGGCTGGCGGAGCAAGCCCAGCGCTTTGGCGACCTGGGCCAGGGTGGGGACGGGTGGGATCATCATGGCGCGAAGCGTAGCAGAAACGCGGCGATCGGTCCAACATGAGCGATAAACGGCCAGCAGAATCGAGTATCCACAGGCATGACGCCAGGTGATGTGCGTACTTATGCACAGCTCCCACGTGAGATTGTCGGGTTTGCCGGTTGACTAATGGCTTGCAGATACGCATAGTCAAGGCATCGCGCAACGCAGCGCGGCAACCAGGAGCCACAGATGAACAAGCCCGCCACGAAGCCCAGCAAGGCAACCCAGCGCCGCGACGAGATGCTCGCGGTCCTGGCCTCCAAGCACCTCGGCCTGACCACCCTCGAGACGCGCAACAGCGACGGCCTCGATTTCAGCGACCAGGCGGTGTGGAGCATCAAGGCGGCGCTCGAAGCCGCATACGAAGCCGGCGCGCAAGCGGCCATCGCGGCGGTTGCCGGCCGCTGAAGGGAGCGCGAGATGAACACCAGCATCAAGCCGCGCCTCGTTAGCACGAACCTGCGCCGCGCGAACGGCACCTGGGTCCGCCTCTGCCCCTCCTGGTTCTGCACCGGGATGGCGGCCAAGTGGACCTCCACCGAGAACGCAGGCTGACCGCACCCGCAAGCCCGGCGAGTCCGGGCTTTGGAGTGCGGCCGCCGGCCGCCCAACCAGGAGCCACGATGAAACCCACCTTTGCCCAGAAGTACCCGGCCTACATGACGGCCGAGACGACCCAGCGGACGATCGAGCTCGGCCGCGCGCTGCGCGCCGAATTGCAGCGCCGCCGCACCAGCGTGACCATCACGGTCGACGCCAGCGCGGTCGACGCCGCCCTGCGCGGCACCCTTCACTCCTCGGCGCGGAGGGCGGCGTGAGCGCCCTGCAGATTCACCTCGCCCAGCAAGCCGCGCTCGAGGCCGCCTGGGAAGCGTGGCTGGCCGAAGTGCCGATGAGCTGGGTGCGAGCATGAGCCACGGCAGACTCCAGCTGCTCATCGAGGCCGCCTGTGCTGCTGAAAGCGAACTCCGGCAGCTCTTGGCGGAGCTGATCGCTGCGCATGTTCCTGCACACCTCGAGCAGATCATCGACAACATCCCCGAGCGCGAAGTTCGCGGCGACGCGCGCCGGCAAGAGCAAATGCTGCGACGACTCAGCAGCGCGCTTTGGTGCTACGGCGTCGACACGCTGCGTCTTTGCCTGAAGTGCGGCGCGACCCGCGGCATGCACTACGGCAACTGCCCCGCGGCCACGGCCGCCACCACCATCAAGGGACCCGGAGAATGAGCCCGACACCCGACATGACGAACCTCCAGGACACTGCTCCTGGCCCGCTGCTCAGCGCGGCCGATTTCCCGAGCGACTATCAGCCGCCGGTGATCATCCCGACCAGGCGCCCGCTCTGGCAGCGGCTGTACCGGTTCCTGCTGTGCGAATACCTCAAGTGGTGCGAGCGCTCCACCATCGATGAGCGGCAGGCATACCAGGACGCCCAGGTCCAGACCGGCGAGGAATACCGCAGGAACAGCTTCAGGCAGGAGCGCCGCCTGCGCAAGCGCATTGAACAGCTGGAGCGCACCTGATGGCCCGCGCACGCAGCGCCGAGCCGGACCGGCGGACCTTTCTGGGCGGCAGCGACGCGCCGGCGGTGCTCGGCGTCAGCACGTGGCTGACGCCCGTCGACCTCTGGCGCCTGAAGACAGGCCGCGCCAAACCGGAGCCCAACCCGGATCGCGACAGGCGCCTCGAGCGCGGCAAGCGCCTCGAGCCGTTTATCTGCGACATGGTGGTCGACAAGCTGCGCGACCAGGGCCACGAGGTCAAGGTGCTGGCGCGCAACGAGCGCTACACCGACCCGCAGTACCCGTTCATGAAGTGCGAGATCGACCTCGAGCTCGAGGTCGACGGCGAGCACGTGACCGGCGACGCGAAGTCGGTCGGCGGCCAGGCGCGCCACCGCTGGGGCCAGGAAGGCACAGACGAGATCCCGATCGAATACGCCGCCCAGTTCATGGACGGCCTGATGATCACCGGCCGCCAGCGCTGCCTCGCCGCCGCGCTGCGCAGCTTTGACGACGTCGACATCTACTGGCTGCGGCGCGACGAGGAAACCATCGCCGGCATGCGCCAGAAGATGGTGACCTTCTGGCAGAACCACGTGGAGCGGGACGTCCCGCCGGACCCGATCAACTTCGCCGACCTGCGTGCCCTGTTCGCCACGCCGGAGCCGCGCCGCGTCGAGGCCACGCCGGAGATCCTCGAGGCGCTGGATGAGCTCGGACTGATCAAGGGCCGCATCCAGGCGCTGGAGAACCGCGAGGAACACCTGCGCTACGTGATCGGCAAGCACATGGGCCCCGCCGAGACGCTGGCCAGCGGCGTGCGCGACCTGATGAGCTGGGCGAACGAGGAACGCTCCAAGTTCGACCTCGAGCGGTTTAAGCGAGAGCACCCGGATTGGTACGCGCTCTACACCACGAAGACCACCACCAGGGTGCTGCGCCGCGCGAAGTCGCGCTCGGCCCGGGCCCGTTGAGCAGGAGCACCCGATGATCGAACTGATCACCCGCGACATCTACCTCCGGCACACCGCCGGCGACGGCAGCACCAGCGTGCGCGAGCACCGCGTCTGGGATGCCGCCCGATTCGTCGCCGCCCAGCAGGCCGAAGCCGCAAGGCTGGCAGCGAAGGCACGCGACGAAGATGAGCCCGCCGCCTTCGCGGTCGAGCAGATCACCCAAGAGCAATACCACCACGAGAGGAAAGCACGATGAGCACCCACGCGCTGCGCGCAGCGGCCACCGGCGGAGCGCCGGCCGAGAAGCCCAGGACGATCTTTGACTACCTCGAAGACGCCCGCGTCAAGCAGGGCATCGCAGCGGTCGCCGGCCGCTACCTGACGCCCGAGCGCATGCTGCGCCTGTGCGTGATGGCGGTGAAGAAAACGCCGAAGCTGGCGGCCTGCGACCCGACCACGGTCCTCGGCGCCATGATGACCAGCGCCGCGCTCGGCCTCGAGCCGAACACCGTGCAACAGCAGGCCTTCCTGATCCCGTACAAGACACGCCGCAAGAATCCGACCACCGGCCAGTGGGGTGACGTTCTCGAGTGCCAGTTCCAAATCGGCTACCGGGGCTTCATCACGCTGGCCTACCGCACGCCGCGGCTGAAGGGCCTGATGGCGGAAGCGATCCACCGCGGTGACCACTTCAAGCATCGGCTCGGATCCGGCACCTTCCTGGAATTCGAGAAGGCCCTGGTCGATCGCGGCGAGCTGATCGGCGCCTTCAGCTACGCGCAGCTCGATGGCGGCCAGGAGGTCGCCTGCGTGCTGCCATTGGACGAAGTGCTCAAGATCCGCTCCCGCAGCGAGACCTACCGGACGCTGGTGCGCGCGGTCGAGACCGCGGAGAACGACGCCGAGCGCGCGAAGGCAGAGCAGAAACTCGCCGAGACGCCCTGGGTGCTCTGGGAGGATGACATGGCGGCGAAGTCCGCCATCAAGAAGCACGCGAAGATGCTGCCGATCGCCTCCAACGATGCACTGGCGGTGGCCACCGAGATCGACGCGCGCGGCGAGGCCGGCTCGCTGGACCTGCGCTCGATGACCACCGTCGAGCAGGTGCGAGAGGTCATGGATGGCGACGGCGAGCCGCCGGCGCTGACCGACGACACCGAGCAGCAGCAGCAGAGCCGCGAGGCCTTCGGCACGACGCAGTCCCGCCAGGCCGCAGAACAGGCGCACTCGCGCCAGGAGCACGATCGCAAGATGGCCGCCGAACAGGGCCAGCAGCAGGCCGACCAGAAGCCCGCCGCCGGTGGTCGCGGTGGCCGCAAGCCGCCGCCGCCGGCAGCCGCTCAGGCGCCGGCAGAGCAGCCGCGGCAGCGCACCTACGCCGAGATCGCTGACACCATCACCCGGCTCGGCCGCGATGAGAACGCGACGCGCGACGACGCGCTGCTCGAGCTCGATGCGGCCCGCCACCTGCCGCCCGACCAGGCGAAGGATCTGCAGGCCATGATCGACCGGCTGTTCCCGATCCCCTGACCGCACAACGAACCCGCCCGCTAGGGCATACCTGGAGAGAGAGAAGCGATGAGCAAGATCAACCTCGGCGACACCGCCCGCGACCGGGTCTCCGGTTTCAAGGGAGTCTGCGTGGCCATCACGCAGTGGATCAGCGGCTGCGCCCGCGTGACCCTGCAGCCGCCGGCCGGCAAGGACGGCAAGATCCCCGAAGCGCAGACCTTCGATGAGCCGATGCTCGAGCTCGTCAAGGCACAGGCGGTGCCCATGGGCCCGACGAAGACGGGCGGCCCGCGGCCGGCGCCCACCACCAGCGCGGCACCGCGCCGCTAAGAGTTTCACGGGAGGGTGAGAGCAAGCGCTCTGAGGGACCTGGGTTGGCTCCTGGGGTCCCGATAGTCCGGCGTCGCGTCCGGCCCCTCCCACCCCCACCACTCCACACCACGATTGGAGAACCATGTTCGAACTCCTGAACCCCACAAAGGCAAAGCTGCTGGACGTCGTCGTCCTCAGCCAGAAGAACCGCCAGCCGGACGAGAACCCTGGTGCGAAGCTGAACTTCGAGGTCCAGCTCTCGGCCGACATCCTCGATGCCTTCGACCCGAAGCTGAAGTCGATGCTGTTCATGAAGGGATCCGGCAGCGAGGCGGCCAAGCAAGCCGCGCTGGACGGCATCCCTTCGGCAAGCGACATGCCCAACCTCACCGGCATCGGCATGAAGGTGGGCAAGCTGAGCTGGAGCCAGGAGCTCTCCGGCTACAAGCTGGTGATCGACCACGGCATGGGCGGCAAGAAGTCGGACCTCGAGATCACCGACGGCCTGCTGTCGAACTGGCGATTCATCCCGAAGGAAGGCGGAACGGTCATCGCGCGAATGAGCTTCGAGTCGGCGAACGTGACCGAGGCACAGTTCGGCCGGCTGGCCAAGATGAAGTCGCGCGACATCGAGGTCAAGTTCCAGCCGCCGGAGGAAGCGCAGCAGCAGCTCGCCGGCGACGGCAAGGGGGACGCGTGGCCCTTCCCGAAGAATGGCAAGGCCGCCGACCAGGCGCCGCCGCAGACGACCACCACCGAAGTCGAGAAGAAGAAGCCGGCGGCCAAGAGCGCCGCCAAGCCGGCCGCGAAGAAGCCCGCCGACAAGGCCAGCGCACAGGCCTCCGCCGCCACGACCGCGTTCGTGGCCAGCGCCACCGGCAGCAAGGCGCACTGACCATGCCGAGCGTGCCGAATCGCATCTTCCGGCAGGGCGCCGGTGTGCCCGGCATGCGGCTCGCGCGGCGGCGCGGCCACCTTGTGATCGACGTCCACGCAACGGTCGACGGTCGCAAGGTGGCCACCAGCTACCTCCTGAGCACGGCCGGCCCTCTGGCCGCCGCGGCGCGCGCGGTGCAGTTCCGCGAGACGCACACCGGCGAGCCCTACCCCTTCACCCCGCGCCAGGCCTGGAACCGCCTGCGCGCCCACAGGAGCCAGCGATGCAGCTGACAGGACACCAGATCAAGCAGGTGATCGATTTCATGGGCGGCGACTTCGAGACCGACGTCACCATCGAGCACCTCCCGGAGCGCCGGGCCGATTCACCCGACGGCGAGGTCGTGCTCGAGGCCGGCCTGTACATCTGGTGCACCGACTACCCCGACGAAGGCGCGGTGCTGCTGCAGGAGGTCGACCCGGACACCGTCGGCGATCCCAGCGACTACCCCGCGCAGGACCAGCCGAGCGGAGCCGCAGCATGAACCCCGACACCGGTCACCTGTTCCGGCTGCGCCGCGGCGAAGACGCACCCGAGGGCACCGAAGTACTGCCAGCCCGCCTGCAGCAGATCGCGCAGCTGAAGATCCAGCGCGACCCGAGCGCCCAGGTCAACCTCCGCTCCAGCACGCCGCTGGCGAAGTGGGCCAAGCGCAAGCGCCTCGAGAAGATCCGCGCCAAGTCCCGCCGCATCAACCGCGACCGCAAGTAGCACCACCAGGAGCCACCACCATGACAGACATCGCCGATCGCCTGGACGACCTCCCGCCGCGCGACCCTTCGAAACCGGACACCGAGCAGGGACTGTTCCAGAAGTTCATCGTCACGCGCACCGACGGCTCGAGCGGTCCGGGCGGCAAGCACGAAGGCTGCGAGTACTTCGTGCTGGACATCGACCACGATCCCCTGCACAAGCCTGCGCTCCAGGCCTACGCCGACGCCTGCGAGAGCACGCACCCGCAGCTGGCCGCCGACATGCGGCTGCGGTACCGGCTGACGGCAGGCGGGACAACAGCGCCCGAGCCGGACGCCGAGCTGTACGCCGCGCACGAGCGGATCCTGCGCCGCCGCGCGCGCGCGTTCGGCATCGCCAGAGACGTTGCCGACGGATTCGCCGCTCGCCGCGGCGAGGTCGGACAGACGGCCACATACCGCCAGCTGGTCAACATGCTGCTGTCGGAGCCGGAGGTCGTCACTGCGATCGCCGACTGGCGCCAGGCCGCGCGCGAGGCGGTCGACGCGGTCGACCAAGCGCCGATCCCGGCCGGCTACTCCGACCACGAGCGGCCCAGCGCCACGCTGGCGCGCCACGAACAGCTGGCAGTGCGCTGCACGCTCAGCGCGCACCACGAGGAATGGTGGCGCCTGCACCGCGAGTTCGAGCAGAGCCAGCGCGAGCTGGTGGCCCTGATGGCAGACGGCTTCAAGGCCCGGCGCAAGGCGGCCGCTGGCATGAATCTTTCCCAGGGCAAGCCCGCCGCCGTGCACGCCAGCCCGGTGATCGTGGAGACGACCGCGCTCTGGGCCGGCGCGCAGACTGCAGAGAGCGACGGCGCCGTGCACTTCACCCGCGAGGCCTGGGCCAAGTTCGTGAAGTGCCTCGGCGAAGAACCGCCGCTGGAGATACTGACATCGCCCGGCGTTTCGGCGCCGGTCAGCGTGGTGTACGACGAATGCGCCGCCCGCGGCTGCCGAGAAGACAGACCCTGCGATCAGGGGGAATGCGCGCGCGGGCCGCGCGCCGGAGAGTCGACGTGAAGCCGCGGTACTCGATCGACGCGCCCGACCAGCAGCGCCTGAAGGTCGCGCGCCTCGAGATCGAAGCGGTGCTGCAGAAGCACGACATCGCCGGTGCGGTGGTACTGCACACCCCGGGCCTCTCGGAGTGGTTCTACCAGGTGCGCCCGAGCTACTCGTGCATGTGGATCGATGAGGGCGCCGGGGTGGCCAGGATCAAGGCGAAGCTGGCGGATTACCTTGGCGACCAGGCCGCCCAGGTCCACGACATCGCGTGCACCGCGAACATGGTCGCCGCGATGCGCGCCGAGCTCGGCCGCGGCTACGCCATGTTCACCTACCTCCAGCCGGTGGTCGACCGAGCGACAGGAGCCACGCATACCGAGCGCGGCTTCGTGCCTGACCCGAACGAACGGAAGCGCCAATGAGCATCGAGCGCCGCGATCCAGACACCATCGAAGTGCTGGGCGGGAAGCCCGGCGACAAGGAACGCGCCATCGAGGCCGACTACCTGATCCGCAGCGGCATGTGCCCGAACGGTCATGGCCTGATGCAGCTCGGCGGCTGGGGCCAGGAGTGCCCGGCCTGCGGCTTCACCTGCAACACCCTGCCGGAGCTGACCAAGCAATGAAAGAACGACCTATCCCGATCAGTGCGACGACGGGAAAGCCCTCACAGCGAGGGAAGCGCCTGAAGTCGAAGGACGGGCTGACCTGGAAACAGCGCAACCGCGAAGCGGTCAATGCCCGGAGACGGGAGTTGTATGCCTCCGACCCACAGAAGCACCTAGAGCGTGCGAGTCGCTACAGGCAAAACGCAAGAGAAACGGTGCTGGCCTACAACCGCAAGTGGAGCACTGAGTACAGGTCGCGGCTGCGCGCGGAAATGATCGCGGCATACGGATCGAAGTGCAAGTGTTGTGGGGAGCGAGAGTCGCTCTTTCTTCAGCTCGATCACGTCGATAACGACGGCCACCTTGATCGCAAAGTGCACAGAACATCCAACAAGCTGTTCGTGCACCTTAAGCGCAATGGATGGCCGCAGGACAGGTACCAGCTCCTGTGCGCCAACTGCAACTTCGGGAAGATGCTCAACGGAGGCATATGTCCACACGCGAAAGTCCAATCTTGATGAGCGCCCCGATGGTGCGAGCGCTGCTCGCCGGCACGAAGACCCAGACGCGGCGAGTGGTGAAGCCGCAGCCGCCAGCCGACAAACCGCGTGCCGCTTGGTTCGAGCCAGGCGTGATGGGCTGGGCTCCGCCCGATGTTCCATCGCAGGACTGGCACCGCGTGCGTTGCCCCTACGGAATCCCGCCGCCGCTGGCGACCCGCCCCATCCCGAGCACGGGAGGACGCTACTCTGCCGGTGACGACGGCCGCATCTACAGCGGTGCGGCTCCGCTCAAGCCATGGTTTGGCGGCTATGAGCAGCAATACGCAATGGTGTCCGCTGGCGACCAGCGCAAGGCATACATACACCGGTTGGTGTGCGAAGCATTCTATGGAGACGCTCCCGAAGGACTGCCGGAGGTGCGTCACCTGGATGGAGATCCGTCGAACAACAGACCGGAAAACCTCGATTGGGGCACCAAGGAGCAGAACGCGGCAGACAGATCTGCTCATGGCCGCGCCACGGGAGAAGCACACCCGTCGAGCAAGCTGACCGCGGAAACCGTCGCCGAGATCCGCGCGCTTCGCGGCGGGATGACACGGCCGGCGCTTGCGGCTCGCTTCGGCGTCTCCCGCGGTACGGTCGATGATGTGCTGGATGGTCGAACGTGGACAGAGCGCGCCGCGCCACCGCCCAACATGCCGCGCTACCAGCGCCCTCCCGGCCAGCGGCTGTGGGTGCGCGAGGCTTGGCGCAGCGGCCGCCTGACAGATCGGTTCCCGCCGCGCGAGATGACGCCGCACCCGGTCTGGTACGAGGCCGATGGGCCGGCGCCGGACGCCTGCAACGGGAAGCTGCGCCCCGGCATGTTCATGCCCCGCTGGGCCAGCCGGATCACGCTCGAGATCATCGGCGTGCGCGTGGAGCGGCTGCAGGACATCAGCGAGGCGGATGCGATGGCCGAGGGTGCCGCGTCGCACAACAGTCCTGCTGCCATGCTCACCGGATACCGCCACGGCTACCGATTGCTGTGGAACTCGATCAACGGCCCCGGCTCCTGGGACAGCAATCCGTTCGTCTGGTGCATTTCGTTTCGAGTCATCGAGAGATGAAGCGCTGCATCACTTGCAAGGCGGAAAAGCCCGCTGACCAGTTCTACGCCGACCGGCGAAACCGTGACGGCTTGAAGTCTCAATGCAAGCGATGCCACTGCGCGACCGGCGTGGCAACGCGCAATCCAGACGCCCACAGAGCGGCTACCCGAGCCTCTGCTGCGCGACAGAGACTGCTCAACCCGGAGCGTGTGCGCGCCAGGGAGAGGGCGGCCAGCAAGCGCCGCCTCCGAACCGCAAAGACGATAGCGCGAGCTCGCCTCAATGCGGCCATTCGCCTCGGATTGATTCAGCGCCCGGCCAGCTGCAGCGCTTGCAAGCTGGTCACTCGCGTGCACGGCCATCACGACGACTACGAGCAGCCGTTGCAGGTGCGATGGGTATGCCCGCAGTGCCACGCGGACATCCACAGACTGGAGAAATGATGCCGATCAGCGCAGCGAACCAGAAGCGGTACCCGCCAGAGTGGCCACAGATCCGCCTGCAGATGCTCGAGCGCGCCAAGTGGCGCTGCGAGCACCCCGGCTGCCAGGCCGCGCAGTACGCGATCGGCCGGTGGATCATCGCGGCCGACGGCGCCGCGAAGTGGGAGCCGGTGGTCGGGAACACGCCTGTGCGAGACGCCCAGGACCGCGCGATGCACGCCGCCGGCGAGGGCCAGAAGCCCGACGGCATGCCCTGGACGTACCGCGATGCACGCGCCTTCCTGGACCGGTTCGTCTGGGAAGACCCTCAGCCCATCATCATCGTCCTGACGGTCGCGCACCTGAACCACCAGCCCGAGGATTGCCGCTCGGAGAACCTGCGCGCATGGTGCCAGCGGCACCACCTCGCGTACGACCTCGAGCACCACCAGCAGAATGCACGCGCCACCAGGCGCGCCCGCCGCGCGATCGGCGAGCTGTTCTGACCACCAGGAGACACGATGCAGCACCTCGCGATGACCCTCAGCAAGCTGGCCAGCACCGGCGAACCCCAGGAGGTCTTCCTCGGCCTCCAGCGCCCAGACGGCCGCGTGACCATGATCGCCGATGAGCAGCCATCCTTGCCGAACATGTCCTCGGCCGTCGAGATCGACCGGACCGAGGCCATCAGGATGATCAACCACCTGCGCCAGGTGTTCGGCATCGGCCGCCAGGAGCTGCTGGAGATCCAGCCGTGAAGATTCGACGGTCGACACGCCGTCGCCGCGCCCAGCACCTGCGCCTCCGATTCGCGGTCACGCGCGACATTCTGTGGCTGGTCCAACTCAGCGATTATGGCCGCGGCCTCGCGGAACACCCGGGTCCCATCGAGCGATTTCGCGTGCGGAAAGCGCCATGAGCACGAAAGACATCAGCGACCTGCAGGTGCTCGAGGCCTGCCGCGACTGGCCCTCGGCCTTCCAGTTCGCCGACCAGCTGCTGGCCGCGCGCCACGACCAGCACCCGAAAGTCGCGCACCGGGCGATCGAACGCGCGGAGCGGCGCGGCCTCGTCGATTGGGGCGTCAGCGCGCGCACCGCCTTCGTCACGCCGGCAGGCAAGGCCCTGCTCGAGCAGCACGGCCTGCCGACGGAGCCGCAGCGGCTCCAGCCGAACGGCGACGGCTGCATCGGCCTGAAGGTGCTGTGCAGCACCGGCGGAGAGCTCCGCCAGGCTTGGTACCAGCCGGTGCGCCTGGAGCTCTGGAAGGCGCACCGCGAGCGCCTCGGCTTCACCCTGATGCTGCAGACCGACCTGCGCATGCTGCTCGGCCAGGACGACCTCCAGGTGCTGGCGATGGCGCCATACACCCTGCCGGCCGAACAGCCGACGGTCTGACCGGTTCCACGTGGAACCCCCTGGTCAGGGGGGATGCGCAGTCGTTCACGCTTCTTGGCTTGCATAGATGCGAGTCCAGTCGCATAGTGAAGACATCGACAACGCACCAGGAGCCCCGCCATGCAAGCCGCCACCACCGCCAGCACCACCAACCGCGCCAAGCGCCTCGAGCGCACCACGATCGAAACCAACCGGTTCTACCGGAGCCACCTGCGCCAGGCCAGCGGCCGCGGCAGCTGGCTGTTCGAGACGCGCGCCGGCGAGGTCGTGTTCCACTGCAAAGACACCTACGCCGCCGCCCGCAAGGCCGCGATCGCCTGGGGCACCGAGCAGGGCCTCGACGTCCTCTACACCTGCCCCTGAGCAGGCTGGGCAACAGGAGCGACCACGATGAACCTGCCCCCCGAACTGCGTCGGCTGCAGCGCCGCCTCGAGCGCTGGGAGCTCGAGCACCTGCGCGAGCACGCCGCCGCCCTTGCCGCCCAGGTCGAAGACCTCGAGCAGCGCCTCCAGGCCGCGGAGAGCAGCGCGGACTTCTGGTGGCAGCAGGTCGAGCAACTGCGCGAGGAGATGCCGGCCGGCACGCAGCTCGGCCTCACGGTCGACGGCGAGCTGCACGTGCTCGAGCACCAGGAGAACTGAGATGATGACAAGGGAGCAAGCGGTCGCGTTCATCACCACTCAGATGGCACACCTGGACGACATGGAGAAGCGCGCTGGAGCAAAGCATGGAGCTTGGCACTACGGCGTTCAGGACCTGCGGCAGCTGCTCGATGCGATCTACGGTGGCGAGCCCGAGAACGACCAGCAGCGATTGCTCAGGCCGAGCGGACGTTCTGAATTCTGGCGGGCTCCCCAATGAGCGGCCTGAGCACCTCCGCATTCGACCAGCTGCCAGACGTCACGCCAGCCTGGGGCCGCAAGCGCATCCAGGTCGACGGCGTCCGGGTGCGCCGGCGCGCGGGGAGCTGAGCATGGCCACCCGGACCAGGCGCCCGGCGCCGCTCGAGCAGCCGCTGACCTTCACCCGCGCCGACCCGGAGGAGCTGGCGCGATTCGACCCTGCGACGAAGATCTGCTCGATGAACTGCGGACCGCACCGAGACGACCCGCGCACGCCGGCGGAGCGGAAGCTGCTCTGCCCGGAGTGTTGGCCTAACGCCCGAGCTAACCTGACCGACACAGCGCGATGACCGACCAAGCAACCCAGGACGCACCACCCGACGCCCAACCAAGGCCCGCTGTGGCGGTTCAGGTTGAGCGAAGTGTTAGGCCCCATGTGGTGCCGATAACGCTGAAGCAGGCGCGCGAGTTTGTAGCGGCACACCACCGGCACAACAAGCCGCCCGTAGGCTGGAAGTTTGGCCTTGGTTTGCAAATTGGCGAAACACTGGTGGGTGTGGCGACTGCCGGCCGCCCGGTGGCGCGGCACTATGACGACGGCCTGACGCTGGAAGTGAACCGCACATGCACCGATGGCACGCCGAACGCGAAAAGCCCGCAAGAGCTGGGCCGAAAGCAGCGTGGCCCTGAAGGACAAGCGCGACCCGGTAGGCAATGGCGGAGTTCCGCGCGTGCTGTGGGAGTGCCGTATTCATGGGGCCTAACGTCGAAGCTAAGGGGCTTGAGCCCGAAAGGAACTCACGATGACCACAGAGCAGCCGGGCGCAAGTCCCGCCTTTAGCGACCAGTTAGGCGCGGCTCCGAAGCGATACGCCTTGGATGTGCAGTGCCTTTACACCGACGACACCAAAACTCTCATGAGCAAGGGCCACCAAGACCCGGCCGAGTTCATGAAGGCGTGCGAAGAGTGGTACGGCGGCCCGCTGAAAGGCTGGGGCAAGGTGCGCCACGGCTGGGGCCGCACTGTTCCCGACCGCACTGGCGAATACACGTTCCTGATGCTGCCGGCTAAGCCGCACTCGCGTGGCGCGTACCCGACGACGACCGTGATTGACAACCCGGCGTATGACAACGAAGACGCCTAACGTGTCTTGGGCGGCTGCCGCCCGGAGCGAAAGGAAGGAAGCATGAAGATCAGCAACGACATGGTGAGCCGGTTCCTGACGTGGCCCGTGCCCGCCGACGTGTACCCGGATGGCGAACCCGGCAAGCCCGGCCGCACCGGCACGAACCTACTAACCGCGGAACAAGCACGCGCGATGCTGGAGCATGTGCTGGGCTTCAACGAGCCCGCGATGACGCGCGAGTTCTGCGCCGCCTTCCCGGGCAGCGCGGCTGGCATGATCGACGTGCTGGCCCGCCGCTTGGATGCCCGCGACGTGGAGATTGCGCGCCTGCGCACCGCGCTGCGGTTCTACGCTCGCGGCGACCACTACAACCTCGACGAGAGCGAGGAGTTCGACACCGTGAGCGGCGAGCCGCAGAACTGGCTGTGCAGCGGGCGCGAGGACAGCGCCACGATGGTGGAGAACGGTCGGGTGGCGCTGTTCGCCCTGCAGGGCATCGACGCCGATTGGCGTGACGGCGACGAGGACAACCAGCCGCAGCCGGTGGAAGGCGAAGTCTCGTGCGTGGAATGACGCCCAACGCCCGAGTTCAGCCGCTGCCGTAGGCAGTCGGCTGGAACGAAGTGTTAGGCCCCAACGTAGCCGAAGCGCGCAATGCAACCGTACTAGGACTAAACGACGTGGATAAGCAAACTGACCTGATTCTGAGGCTGCAAGACGAAGCTGACTTGTGCCGAAGCGATGGTGCCGCCGACATTGCCGCGCTGCTGGATGAGGCGGTTGAGGCCATACGCGACCGCAACCATGACACGCAAGTGGGCGAGAAGTGGCGCCAGGACAGCCGGCTGGAGACGTGGTTCCCGCTGACGGCCGAGCAGCGGAAGGTCGAGCAAGCGGTGCTTGCCGAACTGGTGCTGAAGACTGGCGAGCTGATCGAGCACTTGCAAAGGACCGGGCGCCTGAAGCCCTGCTTCTACATGCCGGCGCTGGCTGATGCGCGCAACGCGCTTGGAGCTTGAACATGGCGGAAGCGAAGTGGGACGAGATGCGATGGGGCCTAACCAGGAGATCACCGGCGCGTAGCGTCCGGTGGATCGGACGTTAGGCCCGGCCGGTCACGGCGCCGGCTTCAGCGCGCGGTACTGCCGCTCGCAGACGTCGCGGGCCCTGGCGGCACCGTCTGCAAACTCGATAGTTCCCGCTTCAGCCTCGTCCAGCCTTCGGCGCAGGTAGGCTGACAGATCGCGGGCCTCGGCGGCTCCAGGGCCTCCGCCGCCAGATCCGGGATCGCCGCCACAGGCCCGGGCTTCGAGAGCGGCGAGACGGTCGCGCAGCTCGCCAGCAGCAGACTGCTGCTCGAGCAGAGCAGCGCGAGCACGCGCCGCGGCTTTCCTGGCTTCATCGATTGCCCCCTTCTTCTCCGCCTCGCGCTGCTGCGTGGCAGCCTTGGCTTCAGCCGCACTGGCGGCACGCTCGGCGACGGCCGCCGCCTTGGCCGCTTCGAAGTCGGCGCGCACCTGCCGCTCCTGGTGCCGGTGCCAGCCGCCCCAGGCCAGCACCGCGGCGAGCACCCAGGCCCAGGTCGGAATGCCGCTGGCCAGCGCGAGCGCGGCTCGGATCACGACCAGCCCTCGGAGCGCTGCTCGCGGCGCTTCGACAGGATCCACCAGCCCACGGCGATCAGCGCGATGGCCAGCAGGCCACCAGGTGGAATGCCGACGAAATCGGCCACAGAGCCGACCAGGACGCGGATGGCACCCAGCGCACCCTGGACCGGCTGGAGCGCCGCCTTGGCCCCGTCGGCGGCCGCGGTGACCTCCTGCAGCACGGGAGCCAGCTGCGTCGCGGCGGTGACTGCGCCGGCGCCGATCGTGACGGCAGAGCCCTGCGCGATGGGAGAGCGCGCCAGGCTCGATTCGGCCTCCACCGCTTGGGGCATGCGTTCGACTCCGACCTCCGGCGTCAGGTACAGCGCCGCCTCGCGCGCGCGGCGCGCCGTGAGGCCGTTCAGCACCTCGAGCGCGCCGGTGCGCGGGTTGCGCGCCTTGTTCCAGAGTCCGAACGCTCGAGCGGCGGCCTGCCGGTTGCCGGCGTTGTGCTGGCGCAGCACGGTGGACTTGGCGAAGCCGGCCAGACCGATGTTGTAGGCCAGGCTGACCATGGCGCCCAGCTCGTTGGGCGACGGTTCGACCTTGCACAGGTCGCGCACCGCGCGCACCCGCTCCTGCAGGTCCTCGAGCAGCCAGGCATCGGCCTGCTCCTTCGTGCAGCGATCGCCGGGCCGCACGCCGTCGGTCTCGCCCCAGCCGATGGTCCAGACGCCGGCCGGGCACCTGTAGGCCTCCGCCGCGAAGCCGCCGTCGGGCCCCTGCTCGTCCTCGGCCATGACCAGGACAACCGGCAGCGGGATCGGCCAGGGCAGGCTCGGGTCGGGTGGGACGAACCGAGCGCGGGTCACGGCTTGCTCCTGGTGCCGCCGACCGCGTGCTGCAGGTCGGACGGGTCGAGCGGGTGCGGCCGGTTGGTTCCAGCCGGCGGCGCGAGCCTCCAACGCTTCAGGCTCATCAGCAGGAACAGCAGCACGCCGGCGCTGATCGCCGCGGCAGCCCACTCGGAGTGATGCGAGAAGGAAAGCAGGATCGACCCGAACATCCCGATCGCCAGCACCGCGTGCTGCACGAACACCGATAGCTCGGTGACGCCGCGCATCATCTTTGCCACGCGGCACCCGAGCACCACGCAGACGATGCCAGCGACTGCCACGTTGATCACCACCGGCAGGTGGTAGAGGGCGATCGACCAGAGGGCGGCCAGGACCTGCTCGGCATTCATTGCTTCACTCCGCGGACTGCTTGCCAGACATCCACCAGCTTGTCGAAGCCCTGCCGCCACTTGTCGGGCAGGGCCGCGATCGCGAGCGACACCGGCAGCAGCAGACCGGTGTAGCCAAAGCCGGCGGTGCCGTCGAGCGCCATGGCGAACGGCACGGTGAAGCTGACCGAGCCGATGAGGCTGACGATCACGTAGACCGCGGTCGGCATGCGCGAGTCGACGTCGCGCCGGTACAGCCCGATCAGCACGCCGGCGAACCACCCCAGGAGGATGAGAGCGTAGGCGCTGATGAACTGCGCAGCGCGCGGGCCCCAATAGAAGCCGGCGACCGTCAGCGCGGCCGCCCAAAGTGAGAGATCCAGGTCAGGACCCTGGGGGGGTGGCGCGGCCATACAGACTCCGGTAGACGTAGAGGGAGAGCCAGAAGACGATCACGATGCCCACGGCGCCCAGGTCGAGATCCAGGCGCGCGCTGCAGATCGATTGCCCGGTGGCCACGGGCCACGGCTTGAGCATGTAGGCGAACGAGCAGAGCGCCACCTGGACCTCCTCGATCGACCACCACAGCGCGACCAGCGTCACCGGCAGCGAGCGCGGCGCGAGCCACACCGCCAGCCAGATCATGCTCAGAAGCGCGAGCGCCCCCAGCGCCTTGGACGCCAGGCCGCGCAGCTCGGGCGGCCAGAGGTCGTAGAGGTAGTGCCGCGCCGCCATGACCACCAGCAGCACGGCTGCGACATCAGAGCGGCTCCTTCGGACCACCGCCGCCCCCTTGGGTCTCAGCGCCGCCGGGCCGCGGTGCGCGAGGATGCAGCGCGCGCAACGCCTCGAGCCAGGAAAGCGAACCACGCAGGCGCCACGCCGCGTAGGCGGCGCCGGCCAGCAGACCCACCAGCAGAGCAGCGATCGTCATGCGAGGCCTCCAGGGTTGCGGTGACCCGGATTATGCAGCCGCGAAACAGAATGCCGGCCGTCCATCACGCGCCGCCGGGACTGGTGATTTCGCTGTAGCCGCACGAAATGAGAACGGTCCGATCAACCTCCACTATCTCGGTCGCAGCATCTCGGATGCGAACGCGGAATGTCCAGAACGCGTAGTTGTCCAAGCCGGTGATATCGATCTTCAAGGCCTGATCGGAGGCGAGTGAGAGCCAAGCGTCGACCGTTCCGCTGTAGGAGACTGTAGGGCCGGGAAGCGTCTGAGAGTACGTGTTGAACTGAACCTCGTACGCGGCACCAGCGATAGGCTCGGCCTCTCCGTAGAGGTTCCACTGGTTCGCAACGTCCAGAGTGCCGTCATTGAAATCGCCCATCGTCGGCCCGAACCCGCCACTGCCGTAGACAGCTAGGGCATAGCCAACATCTCCCGCGCCGGTTCCAGTCAGCCTCAGCACCCCGTTGCTGGCGAGCCGGTATTCGATGGACATGCCGTTCGTCTGGCCGGAGTCGTAGCTGCCAAAGTAGATTTCTCCGTCCGTGAGGTTCGGGTAGAGCAGCGTCCCGGCGCCAGTATCAATGCCTCCGACGTCATCTGGCAGACCAAGCGGATCCTGGATCTCGCCAGGGCCGGGCAATAGGTCGTTGTCCGCGGTGTGCACGCGCTCGTCATCCACCAGGCCCACGAGAGCGAACAGCTGCGCGCCCTCGTCGCTGAGGCCTCCATCGCTGATGTTCTGCACCTTGACCAGCTCGCGGCTTCCCTCGAGCGGACCGAGCAGGAACTTCGGCCGCTCGCGAGTGCCGTCGTCCACGTACAGAGTGAAGCCGGGAGCCGAGTCGAGCGTGACGTCGTAGGAGGTCGGGCCCGGAGTCACGCGGATCGGATTGGTCAGCGTCCCGTCATCCCGGATCAGCGTGATGTACAGCTCGCCGGCATCCCAGTCCGGCTCCTCGGAGAGCACCATGATCAGAGTGCCCACGTCGAAGTCGACCACGTCGCCGCTCTGCGCGTAGCCGACTTGATCCGGCACCACCGCCACCGGCGACATGTAGGCCGGCAGCATGCCTTGCATTTCGGTGGTCAGAGAGGCGGTGCGGTTGCGATAGAGCATGCGCGCGGCCTCGTAGCGCCCCTCGCGCTCGGCGTGCTTCGGCCCGATGATCCCCTCCAGGCGCAGGAGCACCGGATAGGCCATGTCGGTCAGCTCCACGCCAGGAATCGGGCAGGGGATCTCCGCCCAGTCATTCGTGCGGTAGTCCTGGTACTCCACGATCACGCCGTCCGGGGAGCGGCGCTGGCGCAGCGTCTCGCTGATCGAAATGCCCGGCTGGCAGTTGCGCGGCGTGAAGGCAGTGACAGGTACATCCGCCAGCTCGTCCCGAGCAATGCTGATCACCCCGTTGCGGCGGAAGACGCGAGAGCGACCGGCTCGGGCGATCAGCTGCGCCGCGTCCCATCCGCTCATGGTGCTGTCGAACACGTAGTCAAACCTGTCCTGCCGGGCATCCGCCTGCACGGCCAGGTCGTAGAACGACTGCAGGTCGATGCGCTCGTCGGCCTTGTTCATGCCCCACGTGGGAGACGTCACCAGGTCCAGCACCCACCAGACCCAGTTGCGGGTGTGCACCTCGGCGCCCCAGGCCAGGTCCGGGTTCAGCGTGCGGCAGTAGGCCTGCGCGATAAGCCGCAGATCCCGGCTGGCGGACTGCGAGAGCTGGCTGCTCGCGCGCATGACCACCTCGAAGTGCGCGGTGTCGGCGTTGAGCAGCGCCGGCTCGGCGAGGTATGCGCGAAGCCCGATCCAGGCAAGCTCGTGCAGCGCGGCCGGATCCTTGTCCTGCACATCGGTCCGCACCAGGCGCACCTCCACGCGCGCGGCAGTCGGGAGCTCGTAGCGATCCGACCAGCGCTGCGGGGTGGCGGTGAACGCGGTACGCGTCTCGTTGGCGAGCGTCTGCCAGTTCCCGAGCACCTGCCCGAAGTCGTTGATCTCGCGGTACTCCACGCGCCAGGTGACTGTGAGCGCTCCGGTCTTGCCGAGGCCGCGCACCGCCGAGACGTCGACGCCGATCGCCGAGCAGGTGCGCCGCGGAGAGCACGCGGCATAGCCGCCCACGTAGCGGCCGGACTCGAGCGTCTGCGGCGATGACACCTCCACCGCGCTGGTGACATTGGCCAGCACCTCGCTAGGCAGCGTGCCGGGCGGCAGGTATGTGGCCTGCAGAACGTCAGCGAAGCGGCTGATCGGCGTGTTCCCGATCTTGGCGACGACGTCGTGGTTGCCCACGCCGACAGCGAACAGCGCGAAGAAATACTGGTCGTTGTCCAGGTCCGGGTCGGCGTCGGAGTCGCCGGCGCGCGGCCGGTATTCGAAGTAGGGCTGGGCAGCGAATGGAGGGTTGATCTCGCGCTGGCCGCAGATCTTCCAGATCGGCTGATCGATGCGAGCCTCGTTGCCGGCGAGGCTGGTGGAGAACGCCGTGCCGGTCTGCTGCGGCCGCGCGACCTGCTCGGGCCCGACCGGAGGTAGCAGCGCATTGATCGCGGTCTGCGCAACCAGGTTGGCCGCGATGAGAGCAGCGCCTTGCAGGCCGAATCCGTACGGACCGAGGATTGCGATTGCCGCGATCGACAGCGCGGTGCGGAGCAGGTCTCGGTCCTGCGGAACCTCGTGCCACTCGATGACGTCGCCTTCGCGCGTGAGGCTGGCCCAGGACTCGCGAGCCAGCCACTCGCCATTGACCCGGCACACCAGCAGGCCCTGCACCACCGGCGCCAGGCTGGAAATCGGCACGCCAAGCGGCACCGGCGCCATGTCGCACGGCCGCAGCTGCTGCAGCGGCGAGAGCGCGTGGCCGGCGACGGGTTGAGGGTTCATTCGCGCCTCCAGATTTCCCAGGTCATGCCTTCGACGGCATCGCGCCAGTGGTCGACCACCACGCCGCGGGTGTGCTCGGCGTGCAGAACGCGAAGCCCCCCGTTGGCTTGGATCACCAGGCCGCAGTGCAGGCGCACCTGCGAGCGCATGATCACGATGTCCCCGTCCATCGGAGCGGGCTGGCCAGCGACGCGGCGCATCGAGGCTGCTCGAGCGCAGGAGAAGATAGCCCTGCTGTTCTCGATCGACGCCGGCGCTGATTCATCGACCCTGACGTCGGCGAATTCGACGCCGTGCACGCGGCGGAAGACATCGCGCACCAGCCCCCAGCAGGAGAAGCGATCCGGCCCATCCGCGGCGCTTGCGTACGGCAGGCCCACGTAGGCGTGCGCCCAGTGCTTCATCGGCCCAGCCCCGGGTATTCGTTCCGCCGGAAGGTGATCGCCGGCACGGCCAGCGTACCGTCGTCATCGAACTGCGCCTCGATCTGCAGCGCCGAGCCGACCATGTCGACGTTGGTGAGCTCCACCTGCAGCGGCGGCAGCATCGCCGGAGCGGTGAGATCGTCGCTGGCGTACAGCCGCTCGATCAGCACCCATGGCACGGTAGAGCCACGCGCGGCGGCCAGCAGCGGCCGCAGCAGGCCGGCCAGGTCGGGCCGCGACATGCTGAGCTTTGGCGACTCGGGCTGGTCTCCCTCCTCCGGTCGCGCCACCGCGAGAGGGCACGACAGGAAAGTCACCAGCGTGCCTGGATTGCGCTCGGCGGTCACCTCGATCGACGCCTCGAGGTCGGCGTTGTCATTGGCGAAGTAGAGCGGCGCGGAGAGCGTCGGGTGCCAGAGCTCGTAGGTGTAGATCATCTGCCGGGTGATCGGCGCGATCGCCGCCGCCTCCTGCAGAGCTTGCGCCAGGGTGACGCCGCGCCGAACGATGTCTGCCATGCTTCAGGCCCAGGTGATGCCGATGGAATCGCTGGCAAAGGTGGGAGCCGCACCGCCGGCCACAACCGACTTCGGCGCCGCCAGCTGCCGCCAGAACATCAGGTTTCCGCCCGAGGCGGCGTCCAGCAGCTCACCATGCGTCGCCACGCCCTGCGTCGCGGTCGGAGCCGGGAATGCGACCGCCGCCTGATTGCCGATGCGCCCGCCGGTGCCGCTGCTCGCGTCGGTTACCAGGCCGCCCTGCGTCGGGGTCCAGCCGGAGAGCGACGAAGGAATTGCCTGCCGCGCATAGCCGCCGATGCCAGGCTCCAGCCCGCCGGCGGAATTGCTCGGGGTCGTGGTGGTGTAGGCGGCGTAGAGGTTGGCCGGCCAGGAATAGGCCTGAGCGCGCCAGATCAGGTCGATCAGCGCGTTCGACAGGTAGTCCGACATGCCGCCGGTCACCCCGAGGTCGAAGATCAGCGTGCCCGGATCGAACGAGAAAGCCTCGCCCTCGAGGATGGTCCGCGGATCCATGTCCGCCCACGCGAACAGCTCCGTGCCATCGAACAGGCCGACGGCGATCGCGGGCCCGCTCCAGCCGCCGGCACCGCCTGTGCCGAAGTCCACGACATTGTTGTTCGACGTCCGATGGGAGGTGCCGCTGCTGCCCAGCGTCGAGGCGGCCGCCTGCGTGCCGGCCCACGCGGTGAGAGAGCGAGCCACGGTGACCGGCGCATACCCGGTGCCGGTCACCTTGGTGTGCGAGGAATCGGTCACCGCGGTGAGCAGGTGCACGGTCCAGTCGGCCGCGAGCGAGAAGCCCTGGCCGCGCACCATGTCGGCGAGCTTGTTCTCGGCGTAGTTGGTCAGGTGACTCACTAGAGCTCCTCAGAACGCCCACTCGGCGAAGTCGGTCGGAAGCGGATAGTCGAACTGCGATTCAGCCGTGCGGAGCGAACAGGAGTATGCGGCCTCTGTCCCCTGCAGGCCGAACGCCAGCCAGTACTCATTGCCAACGCCGAAGGTCGCGACCTCGCCGGTGCGCGCCGAGGGATCCCCGATCCATACGCCGTTTCGGCCAAGCCAGACCTTGCCGGACAGCGTCTCCACCGCCACCATCACCACATCGCCGGTCGCGAGCGCGGAAAGCGCGTCAACCACGACGCTCTCGACAAGGATGTTGCCGCTGATCCCCCATCCAGCCCCGTCGGAGGGAGCGCCTGGATTCACGAGAGAGACGCCGGCAACGATCTCAGCGGCTCCGCCTTCATCGAAGTCGAACGACACCACGAGCTCGGCGTAGTAGTCGCCGACGGAGACGCCGGTCTCGGAGACGACATAGGCCCCGGCTTCGGAAGAACTCGCGGTGAAGTCGGCATTCGTGAAGGTCCAGGCGCCAACCGGGTTCGCAGTGTTCCACGGGGTGGGCGGATTGCCGACCGGGGCAGGCTGAGAGACTGAAAGCCCACGCCCGCGCTGCTCGAGCACTGCCTCCACGCGCCAGCGGCCGCCGGGCACCATGCGCCAGCGCGGCTGCTCGATGAACCGGAACACCGCCGGCACGCGGCCCTGCGGCAGCGGCCATGTGGCATTGAACCAGGCGCCGCCGTCGCGCAGGTCGTCTTTCCAGAACGCCTGCAGGATCGCCGCCTCGGCCGGCGAGGAGGGCTGCCAGCGTTCGAACGGCGTCGCCGTCAGCGTCTGCGGACAGGGCAAGGTGGTCGGGTAGTCGAGCGCCATATCAGGAGGTCTCGTCCACGAAGCCGTCGAGCGCGACCGTGATCTCCATTGCGAGGTCAGCCGGCACGGTCGGAGTGGCGGAGCCCAGGAGCGGCACGCGGATCTCCATCGCCATGCTGCTTAGATCCGGGCCGCCCTGGAATGGGCCTTCGATCAGGTACACGCGGCCGGTGACGATGCCACGACCGTAGTGCAGCATTTCGTACTGGAAGTCGACCCAGCGCGCAGTCCACCAGGAGAGGCTCGGCCAGACGCCCGTGCTCGGATCGCCGCCCTGCGTGGCCACGCGCGCAGCG
>JAGVUA010000157.1 GCA_019136545.1 Betaproteobacteria bacterium | reverse complement strand
CGGCTGACTTTCGCCGGCCGTCTCGTTCCAGATTTTTGCGGTTCCGCCATGATCGACACCAAGCCGCTCGATGAACTTGCCCGGCGCGTTGCCGCGCTGATCGCCGCGACGCCCGCCAAGGACGTCGAGCGCAACTTGCGCGCCTTGCTTGCTTCGGCCCTGGGTCGGCTCGATCTCGTCACCCGCGAGGAATTCGACCTGCAGCGCGAGGCGCTGGCGCGGGCGCGCGAACGCCTGGCGGCACTGGAAAGGCAGATCGCCGAACTCGAAGCCGGGGCGCGCCGGCGCGATTCTACCGGCGGTTAGTCCGCCGGGTCCGATTCGGCGTCGAGCACGGCGCGCTTCTTGCCGGCGCCCTTGGCCTGGTACAGGGCGCGATCGGCGGCATCGAGCAAATCCACCCGATTTTCTTCCGCTTGATAGACGGCGATGCCGACGCTGGCCGACACGGCGATCTTGATGTCTGGATAAGGTTGCGACAGCGCCGCCACCAGCCGCTCGGCGGTCTGCACGGCATCGTCGCGGTCGGCGTCCGTCAGCAACACGGAAAACTCGTCGCCGCCCATGCGCGCCGGCACGTCGGAGGCGCGCACCGTGCCGGTGATGCGTTCCGCCGCTATCCGCAGCACGGTGTCGCCAGCGGCGTGACCCTGCTGGTCGTTGACCGCCTTGAATTCGTCCAGGTCGATGGCGAGCACCGCGAACGGGTTGCCACTGCGCTCCGACGAGGCCAACTGGCGCGCGAACGCATCCTCGAACAGGGCGCGATTGGCCAGGCCCGTCAGCGGATCGTGATAGGCCTGTTGCTGCACCGTCGCCATGGTGCGCGAAGCTTCGAGGATGGCCGCGCCCACCGCTTCCGCTTCGGCGAGCTGGACTTCAGGCAGTATCACCGGCTTGCCCGTGGCCAGCGCCAGCGCGGCCTCGTTGAGTTCGCTCACCGAGGCGGCGACGCGCCGGGCGATGCCGGCGGCCAGCCAGAGGCCCAGCGTCAGCGCGGCAAAAATGCCGATGCCGACGCGCACGATCAGCCAGGTGCGCCGCTCCTCCAGCGACGCTTTGGACGCGCCGACCACCACGGTCCATGGCTGCGATGCGACGCGGCTGAAGGATGCGATGACGCGCTTGCCGTCGTCGGCGACCACTTCGAGCGAGCCCTCGGGGGCGGGACCGATTGCCTCCGCCAGCGGCCGGCGCGACTGGCGATTCGCCGATTCGCGCGACGCTGCGACGACCTTGCCCGCGGCGTCCAGCACGGTGACCGACCAGTCCTCGGGCAGGCCCCGACGATCGATCAGGGCGGCAATGGCGGCGAGGTCCGCCGCGTCGGCGGATGCCTGGCCGAGGTTGGCGGCGATTTCACGCGCCAGCATGGTGGTGTCATGATGGATCTGGTCGTGCAGCAGGCGGTAGTGCACGACGGCCAGATTCACCGCAACGCTGATGGCCGGCAGAATGCAGGCCGCGAGCAACCAGAGCAGGCTTGCGCGCAGCGAATAGCGACGCTTGGCGGTGTGATCAATGCGATTGGCAATCATCGCGACTCCTGCGCAGCGAAGTATCATATCGACGGCCACTGCCCGGCCGTCGACGCGGCAGTGCGATACTATCCGCCTCATGCGAGAAATGCGACCTATGTCTTCCACTTCGACTCTGCTTCCTGCCAGGAGCGCCTGATCATGCCGGCGCGGCTCGAGATTTTTCCGTGGAGCGACAATTTCGCCACTGGTATCGCCGAAATCGACGAGCAGCACCAGCGCCTGGTCGGACTGCTCAACGCGCTGGTGGCACACCTGGCCTTCCAGGCCGAGGCGCCGGCGCTCAACGCGGTGTTCGACGAACTGAAGGATTACACCGTGGTCCATTTCGGCGCCGAAGAGGCGATCTGGCGCCAATTCCTTCAGGACGACCCCTGGGAAACGGGACACCAGGCCGCCCATGCCGATTTCGTCGATCGAATCCTCGAGATCCGAGCCACGGGCGAGGGCCAGCCGATCGACGAAGTGCTCGGGCGCATCGTCAGTTTCCTGACCCACTGGCTGGCGTTACACATCATCGAGTCGGACAAGCGCATGGCCAAGGCGGTGCTGGCCATGCAGTCGGGATCGACGCTGTCCGAAGCCAAGGCATGCGCCGAGCGCGAGATGTCGGGGGTGACCCGCATGCTGATCGACACCGTGATGGAAATGTACGACCGGCTGGCCAACCGGATCGTGCAGTTGACGCGCGAAATCAATCAGCGCCTGGCGGTCGAGCGCGAACTGCGCGCGGCGCGGGACGAATTGCTGCGGCTGAAGACCGAGGCGGTGGAGACCTCCGTCGCCAAGTCGCACTTTCTCGCCAACATGAGCCACGAGATCCGGTCCCTGCTCAACGCCATCGCCGGCCTGGCGCACTTGATGCGCCGTACGGGCGTCACCGCGCAGCAGGCGCGGCAGCTCGATCGCATCGACAGCGCCGGCCGTCATCTGATGGGCATCGTCGATTCCATCCTCGATCTGTCGAAGATCGAGGCCGGCAAGTTCGTGCTCGAGCAGATCGACGTTTCCCTCGGCGCCATTCTCGCCGACGTGGTGTCGATGCTGAAGGAGCGCGCCGACGCCAAGAAGCTCAAGCTCGAGATCGATGCCGACCTGCCGCCGCTGGCGCTGGTAGGCGATTCGACGCGCATCCGCCAAGCGCTGCTCAACTACGGTACCAACGCGGTCAAGTTCACCGAGGCGGGCACGATCACCTTGCGGGTCCGCGTGGTCGAGGAAGCCGCCGAAAGCGTGCTGTTGCGTTTCGAGGTCGAGGATACGGGCATCGGCATCGCGCCCGAGGCGATCGACCGCTTGTTCTCCGCCTTCGAGCAGGCCGAGGAATCGACCACGCGCAAATACGGCGGCACCGGGCTGGGGCTGGCCATCAACCGCAAGCTGGCCGAACTGATGGGCGGCGAGGTCGGCGTTCGCAGCACGCTTGGCCAGGGCAGCGCTTTCTGGCTGACCATGCGCCTGCGTCGCGGCACAAGCGCCGCGCGGCGGGTTGCCACGTCGGCCGGCGCAGCGGCCGAGGCTGCGCTCAAGCATACCCATGCCGGCGCTCGCGTACTGCTGGCCGAGGACAACGAAATCAACCGCGAGATCGTCCAGACCTTGCTCGAGGATGCCGGGCTGGCGGTGGACGCGGCCGAGGATGGCCTGCGGGCCGTCGAGCTTGCCGGTGCCGGCGACTATGCCTTGGTCCTGATGGACATGCAGATGCCGAGGATGGGCGGCCTGGAGGCCGCGAGCGCGATTCGCGGAATGCCCCGCCACGCGCGGACCCCGATCCTGGCGCTGACGGCCAATGCCTTCGCGGAGGACAAGGCGCGATGCCTGGCCGTCGGCATGAACGATTTCATCACCAAACCGGTGGAGCCGGCGGTGCTGTTCGCAACGATGCTGCGCTGGCTGGACCTGCCGCCCGAGTCGTCGAATGCTTGACGCATGCTGGGAGCACTAACTTGAAGAATGACATACTTCGCGCCACCACCTTCGACTTGGCCATTGCCGAGATCGGACGCGAGCATGCGGAACTGGTGGATCGCCTGGAGCGCCTGCGCAAGATGCTCACTTGCCGCCCCGAGCGCGAGCGTTGCGGGGAATGCAAAAGCGGAAACATAGCCGATTGCCGGGACGCCTCGACCGAATTCATGACCGATCTGCTCGATTACATGCAGAACCACTTCCGGGTCGAAGAAGCGGCCATGCGCCGGCTCGACGCCACCGTCGCCGAGCAGGAAGCTGCCGCCGCCCACGTCGAGGCGCATGCCGACATGATGGAACGGGCCGTCAATCTGATCCGTCTCGCCGAACTCCAGGAAGAACGCGTTGCCGCCCGCGACCTGATCGGAGACTGGCTGCGCGAGCACATCGCCACGCATGACGCCCTCCTGCTCGATCGCCTGCGGTGGGCCGCGGCGCAGTCCGCCGCCTGAGGGCGGCGCCGGCGGGCCAACGGGATGTCCCTGGCCACGCTCCAGTGCCGGGCGCTGAATGGCATGACGGCTCCACCGGTGACGGTGGAAGTCCATCTGGCCGCCGGCCTGCCGGCGTTCACCCTGGTCGGCCTGCCGGAAACGGAAGTCAAGGAAGCGCGCGACCGCGTGCGCGCCGCCATCCAGAACAGCCGCTTCGAGTTCCCGGCGCGGCGCATCACGGTCAACCTCGCACCGGCCGACCTGCCCAAGGAATCCGGTCGCTTCGATCTCGCCATCGCGCTCGGCATCCTCGCCGCCTCGGGCCAGGTCAAGGCCGATCGCCTCGATGACTTCGAATTCGCCGGCGAGTTGTCGCTCTCGGGCGAACTGCGCGCCATTCGCGGCGCGCTGGCCATGTGCGGCGAAGCGGCCGGTTCGCGGCGCGCCTTCGTACTGCCTGCCGCCAACGCCGCCGAAGCGGCGCTGGTGCGGTCCGCCACCATTCTGCCGGCCCGATCGCTGCTCGAGGTCTGCGCCCACCTGAACGGCGCGGCGACCATCGCGCCGTTCGACGCGGGCGGCGTGTCGCCACGGCTGACTTTGGTTCCCCATCCCGATCTCGCCGACGTCAAAGGCCAGGCACCGGCCAAGCGCGCGCTGGAACTGGCGGCCGCCGGCGGTCACAGCCTCCTGATGTCCGGTCCGCCGGGCACCGGCAAGTCGATGCTGGCGCAGCGCCTGCCGGGCATCCTGCCGCCCATGACCGAAGCGGAAGCGCTGGAAAGCGCCGCCGTGCTGTCGGTGGCCGGCCGCTTCGACGCCGGGGACTACGGCCGGCGGCCCTTCATCGCCACCCATCATTCCGCGTCGGCGCCGGCGCTGGTGGGCGGCGGCGGCGTGCCCCGCCCCGGCGAAATCTCGCTCGCCCACAATGGCGTGCTGTTCCTCGACGAACTGCCGGAGTTCGATCGCCGCGTGCTCGAAGCGTTGCGCGAGCCGCTCGAGACCGGCCACATCCGCGTCGCCCGCGCCGCCCGGCGCGCCGAATTCCCGGCCCGCTTTCAACTGGTCGCGGCGATGAATCCCTGCCCCTGCGGTTATCTCGGTGCGCCGCGCTGCCGATGCACGCCCGACCAGATCGCCAAGTATCGCGCCAAGCTGTCGGGTCCCTTCCTCGACCGCATCGACCTGATGATCGACGTGCCGGCCGTGCCGGAGTCAGACCTGGCCGCACGCCGTGCCGGCGAGACATCCGCGGGCGTGCGTGAGCGCGTGCAGCGCGCCCGCGAAATCCAGATCGACCGCCAGGGCAAGGCCAATGCGTTGCTGACACCCGAGGAAATCGACCGCCACTGCCTGCCCGACTGTGCCGGCGCACAACTGCTCAAGCAGGCGATGGCGCGGCTCGATTTATCGGCAAGGGCCTACCACCGCATTCTCAAGGTGGCGCGCACCGTCGCCGATCTCGCCGGTACCGCGCACATCGGCGGTCCGCACGTCGCCGAGGCGATCCACTACCGGCGGGGGTTTCAGTAGTGGCCTGGGGATTTGTCTCAAGGTACTGGCGGGCTGGGTGGAGCGTCAAGGAATCGCTCTCCAGTTCATCCCAGCCCGGGAAGCCGACATAGAACACCTACATCGAACGCTCCAGCATTACGCTCGCAGAACAACGAGAGCGCATTTCATGAATGCCGGCCGGTGGCGCAGGGGGCATTTCGGGAAGCGGCGCTCGCGGCGTTGCGCTCCTTGGCGTCGTGCGTCGAATACGACCTGCGTTGCGCGCCCAAGCTTACCTTGTTTCGAAATGTCTCGAAGATCGCGGCGCGGGCTTGTGATCGTGCGGAGCCTGCCATATATAGTGTGCCGGGTTCCGTCTTGCGGCCTTGCGGGCATTTCCCTATGCTGGCTACGTAGCGTCGATCACCACCATTCGGCAAGAGGATAGTGCATGCAGTTCAAGGATTACTACGACATTCTCGGGGTGCCGCGAGATGCGAGCGCCGACGAAATCAAGAAGGCTTTTCGCCGGCTTGCGCGCAAGTACCACCCGGACGTCTCCAAAGAGCCCGACGCGGAAAAGAAGATGCAGGAGGTCAACGAGGCCAACACCGTGCTGTCCGATCCGGAGAAGCGAGCGGCTTACGACAAGCTCGGCCAAAGCGCGCGCCCGGGCCAGGACTTCCAGCCGCCGCCAGACTGGGATGCCGGTTTCGAGTTCTCCGCCCACGAGATGTCGCCTGAAGAGATGGCCGGGTTCAGCGATTTCTTTGCCCAAGCGTTCGGGCGCATGGGCGGCCGGACCCGAAGCGGCCGGCCCGGCGACGGTTTCCAGGGGCGCGGCGAAGACCATCGGGCCAAGATTTTGCTCGACCTGGAAGACAGCTTTTCCGAAGCGGTACACCAGTTGTCGTTGCGCGTGCCCGAGTTCGATCGGGACGGTCGGCTGGTGTTGAACACGCGCACCTTGAACGTGAAAATCCCCCGCGGGGTCCGCGCCGGACAAGTGATTCGCCTGGCGGGACAAGGTGCGCCGGGCGTCGACGACAAGAGCGCCGGCGACCTCCTGCTCGAGGTGGAATTCCGCCCGCACCCGCGCTTTCGCATCGACGGTGCCGATCTGCATTTGAATCTGCCCGTGGCCCCGTGGGAAGCCGCGCTGGGCGCCGTGATCCAGGTCGAATTGCCGGGCGGAAACGTCAAGGTGCGCATACCGGAGGGCGCGCAAAGCGGCAGGCAGTTGCGCGTCCGCGGCAAGGGTATTCCCGGCAATCCCCCGGGCGATCTGCTGCTCGACATCCAAGTGGTCCTGCCGCCCGCCGATACGCCCAAGGCGAGGGAACTGTATGAAACCATGGCGCGGGAACTTCCGTTCGACCCGCGCCGGCATCCGAAGGAGTAGGTCATGCCCGACCATCAGGTCATCGTCGGCAGTCTCATGGAAGAGAGTTGGCTGACCATCGAGCAGGCCGCCAAGGCTTGTACCGTCGATCGCGATTGGCTGCTGAATCATCTGCAGCAGGGCTTGCTGCCCCACGCCGAGTGCGTTGCCGGCGTTTGGCGTTTTTCGTCGGCCGCCATTCTGCATGCCAAGCGCATGCATCATGTCGAGCGCGACTTCGACGCCGTGCCGGAGCTGGCGGCGCTGATGGCCGACCTGCTCGAAGAACTGGATCACCTGCGCGCGCGCTTGCGCTAGTCGACGCGAGACGATTGTTCCCGAACCCATCGCCCGGGAACGGTAATATGGCGGGTATGAACTCCACGCCCGCCCCGGTGTTGCTCGTCTCCTCGTCGATTGCGGTGAATTCGGACACGCCGGGCCGCGCTCCCGCCGCCTGCCGGGCGATCCACTCTCGCCGGAGCAATTAGTGACGCACTCGCCGCGCCGCATGGCGGCCCTGCTGGCCGCCATGACGGCCATCGCGCCGTTTTCCATCGACACTTACCTGCCGGCGTTTCCCGACATGGCGGTCAGCCTGGGCGCGACGCAGGTGGAGATGCAGCAAACGCTGGCGTTCTACATGGCGGCCTTTGCCTTCATGATGCTCTGGCATGGTGCGCTGTCCGACGCGCTGGGCCGGCGGCGGGTGCTGCTGGTGGCTTTCGCGATATATGTGGCGGCATCGCTGTTCTGCGTCTTCGCCACGAGCATCGAGCAGCTCTGGTTCGGCCGCGTGTTGCAGGGCATGTCGGGCGGCGCCGGCCTGGTGCTGTCGCGCACCATCATCCGCGATTTGCTCGACGGCCCGGAAGCGCAGCGCCTGATTGCGCATACCACCATGATCTTCGCCCTGGCGCCGGCCGTCGCGCCGGTGATCGGCGGCTGGATTCACCATGCCTTCGGCTGGCACGGCATTTTCGTGTTCCTGACCCTTTACGGCTCGCTCCTGTTCGCGGCGGTCTGGTGGCTGCTGCCCGAAACGCTGCCGCCGGAGCAACGGCAGAACCTGCACCCCGGCGAACTGGCGCGCGCGTATTTCCAGGTGTTGACTCATCCGCCCTTCCTGGCGCTGGCGCTGACCATCGCCCTGTCGTTCACCGGTTTCTTTATCTACGTGCTGTCCGCGCCCAAGTTCCTGATCGAGCACTTGGGCGTCTCGGCGCAGTCTTTCCTGTGGCTGTTCGGCCCGTCCACGCTCGGTTTGGTCGGCGGCAACTGGCTGTCGGCACGGCTGGCCGGGCAGGTGAGTTCGCGCCGCATCGTCGGCCTGGGGTTCGCCATCATGGCGACCGCCGCCCTGCTCAACATAGCGATCAATCTGTGGCGGCCGGCCGAGCTGCCGTGGGCGGTGTTGCCGCAAGGACTTTATCTGTTCGGCATCTCGGTTGCGACGCCCAGCCTGACCTTGCGCGTGCTCGATCTGTTTCCGGCGCGGCGCGGCCTGGTTTCGAGTTGCCAGAGCGCCACCCAGAGCGGCATGAACGCCATCACGGCCTCGATGCTGGCGCCGCTGGTCTGGGGTTCGACGCTGAGCCTGGCGCTGGCGATGGCCGGATTCCTGCTGCTGGGCATGGTGGCGTTCGCGTTCAGGACCGTGCGGTGGCCTATCTCAGGGTCTGCAGATAAGCGATGACGTCCGCCCTGGCGGCCGGATCGTCCAGGCCGTCGTACTTCATCTTGCCGCCGGGAACCATCTTGCGCGGTTGGGCGATGTAAGCTTCGATCTTCTCCTCGGTCCAGACGATGTCGGTGCGCTTCATGGCATCCGAATAGCCCGAGAAGTCGTCCACGGCCGCGGCCTTCCGGCCCAGGACGCCCTTGAGGGACGGCCCTTTCTTGTTTTTCCCCGGCAGGGCGCTGTGGCAGTCGCCGCACTCCTCGGCGAAGACGTCGGCGCCTTTCCTGGCGTTACCCACCGGCCAGCCGGCCGTGCTGGCCAGCATGGCCGCCGCGAAGACGAGAAGCGATACGGAAGTTCCTTTTTTCATCGTGTTTCTCCTAGGGTCTGTTCTCAATCATCCGGCGGATGACGTTGCCGGCCGGAAGTGGATGAACGCAAGGCGGAGGGCGCAGCCAATGGCCGTTCCCCTTGGCAAGACCGACAACGTCGCGGGCGCCACTTCCGGCCGCAACCTGCAGGGCCGGGGCAAATCCGGTGCGATTCATCGTTGCGGCTCCTCGCGAGGTGCGCACATCGCTTCGTCGCCGCGCCTTGCCTCGCACAAGATTTGTCTCCGGCGTCACCGCTGGATGATTGAGAACAGACCCTAGATCGATAGCCATAGGAACAGCATCGTCGTGTTGTTGTCGCGAGCGCGGCGCGTATTGCCGTCGGCGTCGTAGTAGTGCGAACCGCCCATGTAACGGTTGTAGCCGGTGTATTGGAGGCCAAGGCGGACATTCGCCCACGGCGCTCCCCATGAACTTTCCTTGCCCCATGGCGTCCAGTCGGCCTGCAGCACATAACCGGCGGTGTCGGGCCTGCCACGCAGCGAATCGCCGTAGAGGGCGGCGTCCCGGCTGCCGTGGCTTTGGAACCACCCGAGGGTGGCGCCCCAGGTCTGCGCGTAGTGATACGAGGCGGCCAGGCGGTACTGGTCGAGCGTGTTCGTATTGCGGTCGGCTTCGCCGATCTGACCATGGGTGTAGCCAAGCCGCATCCGCTCCCTGACGTAACTGCCATTGACGGTATAGATGTGTTCGCGATTGCCCAGAAACTGATAGGAGGCATCGACCCCGAGATCGGTGTGGCGGTCCGTGGCGCCAGGATCGTCGCGCTCCGGATGCAGCCGGGCGTTGAAACCGAACAGGCCGACGGAGAAGTTGTCGCGCTTCCAGTCCTGGACATAGGCGAGGCGCCAATAGGTGCCCAGGCCCTTGAACTTGCCGGGATCGTCGGCATTGATGGCGGACAGGGCGCGCTTCGACAGGGTGTCGTAAACCCCGACCTCCGCGTAGTAGTGCTTGTCGAACAACGTATAGGCGTTGACTCCGGCGACGCCGCCGGCAAGATTCTCGACCAGGGGAGAAGGTCCGAAGCCGGCGTTGAAATCGGACGAGGTATACGGGAACCGCCACTGGCCGAGCGTGTTGAACGGGTCGGTCAAGGTCGGGTTGCCGTTGACCGCCAGGCCGATCGTCGCCTCCTTGCCGCCCAGGCTGGTGGCGCGGGCGTAGCGCACGTCGAACTGGTCGAGCGCCCAGCGCTTGTCCACGCCGGAATAGGTGGATTGGACGAAAGTGCCGATGTTGTCGGTCAGCCGGCCGGCGAGAAAGACGGAGGCCTCCTGCATCGCCGAATTGTCGTTGCTCTTGAAGTGATCGATGCGATCGCCCTCGGCGGCGCCCTTGGCCGTATGCGTCCAGTTGCCGACCATCATGGCCGACAGGGGAATCTTGCCGTCCTTGCCGTCGCTGTCGGTGTAGCCGTTGATCTTGAACCGGACGCCATAGGGCGTCAGCTGGGGCCCGAAGCCGCCGACGTGGCAGGCGGCGCATTCCGAGCCGGTCTGCCGGGCGTAGCTCGGCACCGCGTGAGCCGTCATCGGCAGCAGGCCGGCCGTCGCGGCAAGCGCGAGCAGCGCGGCGACGGCAAGCCGGCCTCGCGCGGCGCGCCAAGCCAGTCGAATTCTTCTTCGTGTGGTCATCCTGTTTCTCCATTACCAAGCGGAGGCCGATTGTCTTCACCGGTGACTTGCGTTTACCTGACGAAACCGCGCCGTCAGGCAATCGCAAGCTGCGTCGGACGATGATGCGGCGACGCGTCGTCAAGGAGCTATCATGGCAAACGAGAACAATCGCCCGGCGGCAACACGCCCGGCGGCAAAATGGAGGCCGCATTTCGGCGTGGCGGTGATATTGCTGTTAACGGGTGCGGCCGCGGTGTTGTTCGGCAAGTTCGCCATCGAAAGGACCAATCGCACCGAGTTTTGTATTTCCTGCCATGAAATGAAGGACAACAACTTCGAGGAATATCGCGACACCATTCACGCCAAAAACCGTACCGGCTTCAAGGTCGGTTGCGCGGACTGTCATGTGCCCCGCGAATTGGGCGATACGCTGTTGCGCAAGCTGAATGCCGCCAACGACGTGGTGCAACACCTGCTCGGTTCCATCGATACGCCCGACAAGTTCGAGCGGCGCAGGACCGAACTGGCCAAGCGCGTCTGGGCGCGCATGAAGGCAACGGACTCGCGCGAGTGCCGCCACTGCCATGACGTCGCCTCCATGGATCCCGACAAGCAGGGCAAGACGGCGAGAAAACAGCATCTGAAAATGGGAAGCGGCGAACGCACCTGCATCGATTGTCATTTCGGCATCGCCCACAAGGAGCCGGCCGATGGCCTCCAGCCCACGGACAGCGTTGCTGGCAAGAGCTAAGGCGATTTTCATGCTCCCGGCGATCGGCGCGACATGCGCGTACTGATCGTCGAGGACGACCCGCTGATCGCCGACGGGCTGAAGCTCGGTCTGCGCCGGATGGGATATACGGTCGATATCGCCGACAGTGCCGAAGCAGCCCTGGCGTTCATGCCGGGCGAAGCGTTCGATATCGCGCTGGTGGATATCGGCTTGCCCAAGGCCGACGGGATTGATTTGGTCAAGGGCTTGCGCGCCAGCGGCGAGCGGCTGCCGGTGTTGATCCTGACCGCCAAGGCGGATGTCGAGTACATCGTGCAAGCGCTCGATGCCGGTGCGGATGACTACATGGTCAAGCCCTATCGCCTCCCGGAAGTGGCCGCGCGCATCCGGGCGCTGATCCGGCGCGCCAATGCCCTGGCCGACGCTTGCGTTTGCCACGACGGCCTTCGTCTCGACACGCGGAGCCGCACGGCGACGCTGAATGGCAAGCCACTCGACCTGACCAACCGGGAATGGGCGATTCTCGAACTGCTCGTCTTGGCTTCGCCGGCGGTCGTCGCCAAGGAGAAGCTGGTGCAAAGCCTGTCGGGCTGGGACAAGGACATGACCCCGAACGCCATCGAGGTTCACGTGTCGAGACTGCGGGCCAAACTGGCCCCGGGGTCGATCGTGATCCGGACGGTGCGCGGAATCGGCTATCGCGTCGATGCGCCGACCCTCTGACTGGCTGAAGGCGGCGCGGACGCCAAGCATTCGCCGCCGCTTGCTCGTCGCCCTGCTGCCCTCCTTGGTCGCGGTGCTGTTCCTCGGCTTCTATCTCGACTACCGGCTGGCGCGCCAGACGGCCGATACTGCCTACGATCAGAGCCTGGCGGATGCAGTCTTGGACCTCGAATCGCATCTGCGCAGCGAAGGTGGCGTCGTGCGCATCGAAATCGGTGATGACGCCGACTCGATGCTGCGCAGCGCGGCGCCGGACAAGCTTTACTACGCGGTGCGCGATGAACAGGGCAAGCTGATCGCCGGTGACGCCGATCTGCCGCCGCCGTCCGGCGCGGCGCCGGGGATCGTGCGGTACGCCGACCGCGATTTCCGCGCGCAGCGCGTGCGCGATGCCGTGTTGTGGACGACGATGCCGGGAACGAAAGTGTCGATCCGCGTTGCCGAGACGACCCGGCGACGCAACGCATCCCGGGACCGCATCCTCGCCGCGATGATGCTGCAGAATTTCGCCGTGACGGCCGTGATTCTGCTGTCGGCATTTCTGGGCATACGGCGTGGCCTGCGCCCCTTGCGGCATCTCGAGAAGGAAATCGCCAGCCGCTCGGCGACCGATCTCCGGGAAATCGACATGGCCGGGACGCCGTCGGAACTTCACCCCGTTCTACTGCGGCTCAACGCGCTGTTCAAACTGGTGCTCGTCTCAGCCGGGCGGCAGCAGCGCTTTATCGCCGATGCCGCCCATCAGTTGCGCTCGCCGCTGACAGCATTGCAAAACCAGCTCGACCTTGCCGCCAGCGAGCACATTTTCAACGGACATGCCGAGCGACTGGAGAAGATCGAAACGGCGACCGGCCGCATCGGGCACTTGTTGAGGCAGTTGCTTGCGTATGCCAAGACGGAAAACGAGGCTGCGGTCGCCGAGCGCTTCGAGATGCTCGCCCTGGATGCGCTGGTCGGGGAATCCGCGTCGGAGTTTGTCGATGCAGCCGTCGCCAAGAACATCGACCTCGGCTACGAGATCTCGCCTGCCACAGTCAAGGGCAGCGCGTGGATGATTCGCGAGGCGCTCGGCAACCTGGTCGACAATGCCATTCGCTACACGCCGGTGGACGGCACGATTACGGTGCGTTGCGGCGAACGACCGGAAGCGGTCTTCCTCGAAGTCTGCGACAGTGGCCCAGGGATCTCCAAAGAACATGCGGAAAGGGTTTTCGATCGGTTGGGGCTGTCGATCGTCCATGAAATCGCCGTCGCCCATGGCGCCGCCATCGCGCTGGCGACCAGCAGCCTGGGCGGTCTCGAGGTCCGCGTGACTTTTCCGTCGCCGTAAAGGCCTCTCTCCTCAGGTGACCTGCGTCACCGAAGCGATCCACCATTACCGGCGGATGCCTGGGTAACCCTCGGTGTGGGACTTCGGCCCCGCCTTGCCCGGCGGCGACGAGGTGGCACTGCGCCGCGTGCCACACAACCTGCTGGCCGCTTAAGACCTGCTGGCCGCGTTGCCGGACGACTTTATGGCCGAAGGGCGCCAGGATGGCCCGCCGCAACCGCGCGAAGGGCTCTGATGGACCTGCGTTACCTGCTCGACACCAGCATCTGCATCTACATCGCCCGGCAACGCCCGCCCGCGGTCGGGGAACGCTTCGCCCGGCTGGCCGCCGGCCCGGTCGGCACGTCGCTGATCACCTTCGGCGAACTGCGCTACGGCGCGGAAAAGAGCCAGCGCCGCACCGTAGCCATGGCGCGCTCGACCGCTTGGCCGAACTGATCCCCGTGCTGGAAGCCACGCAGGAAGTCGGCGCAACCTACGGCCGTCTGCGGGTGAAGCTGAAACGTGCCGGCACACCCATCGGCAACAACGATCTGTGGATTGCCGCGCATGCGCTTACGCTCGGCGTCACGCTGGTCAGCAACAACACGCGCGAATTCGACCGCGTCCCCAGACTCAAGCTGCAGAACTGGATGGCGTAGAACGCGACCCACCCACGTGAGCGGACGACTTCCACCGGCTCAGCCTGGGTTCGACGCCGTGAGCAGACGCCGTTGATCAGGCGCGGCCGCAGCTCGGCTATCGAGAGCAGCGGCTGCTGCTGTGCCACGCTCTGGTTGGAGTACTCACTGAAAGCCATGCCGTCGACGCGGCGGATGTCGGCGCGCCGCTGGCCGTTGCGGGGGACGAAGTATGACTGAGGCATATTACTGATGTCATATTGACCAGGCGACATTAGACCATTAGCATTCTATCCTTCAGGTGAGGGAGAATGAATAATGCGCCATCCGGCAGTAGTCGCTACAGCAATCGTTACAGCCGTCCTGACCTTTGATACCGGGTGGGCTCAAGACGGCTCCGGCGCGGAAGCACCGTTC
>JAGVUA010000143.1 GCA_019136545.1 Betaproteobacteria bacterium | reverse complement strand
ATCTGCTTGCTTTGCCTGGGTTGGCTGGTCCATGGAACCCTGGCTTACGCAGAGCAACATCAGGCAAGTTCAGGCGAGGCGCTGTTGCTGCTCCAGAAGGTGGCGACAGCAGCGCAGAAGGTGACGTATTCCGGCGTATTCGTTTATCAGAACGGCTCGCGCAGCGAGACCTCGCGCATCACCCATCTGATCGACGGCGGCAACGAATTCGAGCGGCTCGAAGTTCTCGATGGCAGTCCGCGCGAAGTGATGCGTCGAAATGACGAGGTGCGCTGCTTCCTGCCGGAAAGCAAAATGCTGATCGTCGAGCAGCGCAATGCCCGATCGTTGTTCCCTACCTTGCTGCCCGGCACTTTGGCCGGGTTGACGGAGTATTACCACGTTCGAAAGGGCGCCGCAGGACGAATCGCGGGCGTCGAAAGCCAGTCCATTCAGATCGATCCGCGGGACGAGTTTCGCTATGGGCATCAATTCTGGATCGATCCGCAAACGGGTTTGCTGTTGAAGGCGAGCTTGCTCAACGAGAACGGCCAGCCGCTGGAGAGCTTCGCCTTCACCGAGTTGCGCTACGGCGTTCCACCGGACGTCGATGCGGTAAAAGCCAGGTTCGAGGCCAAGGGCGGCAATTGGCAAGTTCAGCAGATGCGTTCCAGCGAGGTCAAGGGTGACGACGGACAATGGCTGATCAAGGCGATGCTGCCCGGTTTCCGTCGCGTTTCCGGCGCCAGGCGTCAGCTGCGGGCCGACGCGCCCGAAGGCATGCAATTGATATTTTCCGATGGCTTGGCATCGATCTCCGTCTTCATCGAACCGGACGCCAGCCGTGGCAACGAGGAGGCTCGCGCCTTTTCCATGGGCGCCGTCAACGGCTACCGTCGTCGGATCGCCGACCATCTGGTCATTGTCATGGGAGACGTGCCGCCCTCGGCGCTGAGGCGTTTTGCCGACGGCATCGAGCCCAAGAGGAAATGAGCGCGACGGAACACGACGCGGTGGTGACCCGGGTCGATGGAAACTACGCCTGGCTCGATGTCCAGGACGATAGCGGATGTGCCTCGTGCAGCCAGAGCGACACTTGCGGCAAGCGCGCCAAGCGGGAACCCCAGCGGGTGCGTAACGACATCGGCGCGCGCGTCGGCCAGCGAGTAATCCTCAGCGTTCCGCAGGGCGCCGTCTTGAAAGCGACGCTTTGGACCTACATGTTGCCGCTGGCATTGGTGCTGGTCGGCGCTGCGTCGGGACTGACTTTGGCGGGCGATCCCGGCGCGGTTGCCGGGGCCGTCGCCGGATTCGTGGCGGCGCTGGGCGTTTTGCGTTGGGTCGAACCACAATTTCGCGCTGGCAGGGAACCGCTGGTGGCCATGCGGATCAAAGAAGTCGTTGTTCAACTACACAGGAATGCACAGGTATGAAAATGCGTATCTTGCTTTGTTTCTGGATGATGCTATTTGCAGTCGCCGGGCAGGCCCAGACTCGCGACTTGCCCGATTTCACCGAGTTGGCCGAAAGGCAGGGGCCGGCGGTAGTCAACGTCAGTACCACCCAGGTCATCAAGGGGGGCAATCGTCATCCAGGATTCCAGTTCGACGAGGATGATCCGGCCTACGAGTTCTTTCGGCGCTTCATGCCTCGACAGGGCCCCGGCATGCCGAGAGAATTCCGGAACCAGTCGCTCGGCTCGGGTTTCATCATCAGCGCTGACGGCTATGTACTGACCAATGCCCACGTCGTCGATGATGCCGACGAGGTGCTGGTCAAGCTGACCGACAAGCGTGAATTCAAGGCCAAGGTCATCGGCAGCGATCGCCGCACGGACGTTGCCCTGATCAAGATCGAGGCAAGCGGTCTGCCCGTGGTCAAACTGGGCGATCCGGAACGGCTCAAGGTGGGCGAATGGGTGGTGGCCATCGGCTCGCCGTTCGGCTTCGACAGCACGGTGACCGCCGGGATCGTCAGCGCCAAGGGACGCTCGTTGCCCCAAGAGAATTTTGTTCCCTTCATTCAGACCGACGTGGCCATCAATCCCGGCAATTCCGGTGGCCCATTGTTCAATATGCGCGGCGAGGTGGTAGGGATCAACTCGCAGATTTATTCGCGTTCCGGCGGTTACATGGGCGTTTCCTTTGCGATCCCCATCGATGTCGCCATGCAGGTTCAAACCCAGTTGCGCGCCAGCGGGAAGGTCAATCGCGGCCGCATTGGCGTGGCGATTCAGGAAGTGACCAAGGAGCTTGCCGATACCTTCGGCCTGCCCAAGCCCCAGGGCGCGCTGGTGGCCTCCGTCGAGAAAGGCGCGCCGGCCGACAAGGCTGGTATCGAGGCCGGCGACGTCATTCTCAAGTTCGACGGCAAGGCGGTGACGCAATCCAGCGACCTGCCGCGCATGGTCGGCTCCACTGCTCCGGGCGCCAAGGCAGTCGTGCAGGTTTGGCGCAAAGGCGCCACTCGCGATATCTCGGTCACGGTGGCAGAGATGCCTGACGAGAAAGCGGATGCCCGCCCGCGCAAGAGCGGTGGCAGCGTCGACAAAGGCACGCCGAACAAGCTTGGACTGTTGTTGAGCGAGCTGTCGGCCGAACAGCGCCGGCAACTCGGCATCGATCACGGCGTGGTCGTCGAAGACCTGCGCAACGGCGGCGCGCGCACCGAACTGCGGCCCGGCGACATCATCCTGGCCTTGGTCAGCAAGGGTGCGCAGACCGATGTCCGCTCGGTCGAGCAGTTCAACAGCCTCTTATCGAAGTTCGACAAGTCTTCGACCATCACCCTGCTGGTTCGCAGAGGCGACGCCCAGACCTTCATCACCATCAAGGGCGTCGGCGACAAATGAGCGGCCCGCCCCGGCTGACTTTGCTCAGCCGGGCGTATTGCCACTTGTGCGATGACATGCTCGCCGCGCTGCAGAAACTGCGCGGCGAGCATGCTTTCGACGTCGACTTGGTCGATATCGATGCCGATCCCGGCTTGGCGCAAAAGTACAACGAACTCGTACCCGTACTGCTCGGCGGCGAAGCGGAAATTTGTCACTATTTCCTCGATGAGCCGAAACTGCGTGAATACTTGGGCCGGTTCCGATAAAATTCGCGCCTTCCGCAACATCCCAAGGTGCTGAAAGAGAAGCACCATTGCCTTGGATCACATCCGCAACTTTTCCATCATTGCCCACATCGACCACGGCAAGTCGACGCTGGCCGACCGCATCATTCAGCGTTGCGGCGGCCTTTCCGATCGTGAGATGGAGGAGCAGGTGCTCGACTCGATGGAACTCGAGCGCGAGCGCGGCATCACCATCAAGGCCCAGACGGCGGCGCTCTGGTATCAAGCACGCGATGGCAAACGCTACAACCTCAACCTGATCGACACCCCGGGCCACGTCGACTTTTCGTACGAGGTTTCACGCAGCCTGTCGGCCTGCGAGGGCGCGTTGCTGGTGGTCGATGCCTCGCAAGGCGTCGAGGCGCAGACGGTCGCCAATTGCTACACGGCGCTCGATCTCGGCGTCGAAGTGGTGCCGGTGCTGAACAAGATGGATCTGCCGCAGGCCGATCCCGATACCGCCAAGGAGGAAATCGAGGACGTCATCGGCATCGACGCCAGCGAGGCGGTCCCGTGCTCGGCAAAGACCGGCATGGGCGTCGAGGACATCCTCGAAGCGGTGATCGCCCGCATGCCGCCGCCGAAAGGCGATCCCGGCAACCGCCTGAAGGCGCTGATCATCGACTCCTGGTTCGACAACTATGTCGGCGTCGTCATGCTGGTGCGCGTCGTCGACGGTGCGCTCAAGGCCAAGGACCGCATCCTGCTGATGTCCACCGGCGCCGTGCATCTGTGCGAGCAGGTGGGCGTCTTCTCGCCCAAGTCGCAGCCGAAGGAGACGCTTGCCGCGGGCGAGGTGGGTTTCATCATTTCCGGCATCAAGGAACTCAAGGCGGCGAAAGTCGGTGATACGGTCACGCTCGCCGACAAGCCGGCCGCGGAGCCGCTGCCCGGCTTCAAGGAAATCAAGCCGCAGGTGTTCGCCGGCCTCTACCCGGTCGAGGCCAACCAGTACGACGGCCTGCGCGAGTCGCTGGAAAAACTCCAGCTCAACGACGCCTCGCTGCATTTCGAGCCGGAAGTGTCCCAGGCGCTTGGCTTCGGCTTCCGCTGCGGCTTCCTCGGCCTGCTGCACATGGAGATCGTCCAGGAACGGCTGGAGCGCGAATTCGACCAGGACTTGATCACGACCGCACCGACGGTCGTCTATCAAGTGCGGATGCGCGACGGCACCGAGCTGTTCGTCGAGAACCCGTCCAAGCTGCCGGAAACGCAGAAGATCGAGGAAATCCGCGAGCCCATCATCACCACCGAGATTTTCGTGCCGCAGGACTATCTCGGCGCGGTCATCACGCTGTGCATCGGCAAGCGCGGCAACCAGACGGACATGCGCTATCACGGCCGCCAGGTGCATGTGACCTATGAAATGCCGCTGGCCGAGGTGGTCTTCGACTTCTTCGACAAGCTGAAGTCGGTGTCGCGCGGCTACGCCTCGCTCGACTACGAGTTCAAGGAATACCGCGCCGCCGACGTCGTCAAACTCGACGTGCTGATCAACGGCGAGAAGGTGGATGCGCTATCGGTGATCGTCCATCGCGCCAACGCCGCCTACCGCGGCCGCGAGCTGGCGGCCAAGATGCGCGGCCTGATTCCGCGCCAGATGTACGACGTCGCCATCCAGGCGGCCATCGGCTCGACCATCGTCGCCCGCGAGAACGTCAAGGCCATGCGCAAGGACGTGCTGGCCAAGTGCTACGGCGGCGACATCACGCGCAAGAAGAAGCTGCTCGAAAAGCAGAAGGCCGGCAAGAAGCGCATGAAGCAGGTCGGCCGCGTCGAGATTCCCCAAGATGCCTTCCTGGCCGTACTGAGAGTCGATTGAATGAACTTTGCCCTGATCCTGTTCCTGCTCACCATCGCCACCGGCGTGCTCTGGCTGGCCGACCGCTATGTCTTCCGCAAGCGGCGCGCGCCTGGCGACAAGGACCCCTGGTGGGTCGAGTACGGCGCCAGTTTTTTCCCCGTGATCCTGGTCGTCTTCTTCCTTCGCTCGTTCCTGGTCGAGCCATTCAAGATTCCTTCCGGCTCGATGATTCCGACGCTGCTGGTGGGCGACTTCATCCTGGTCAACAAGTATACGTATGGCATACGCCTGCCGGTGATCAACAAGAAAGTCATCGAACTCAATTCGCCGCAACGGGGCGACGTCGTGGTGTTTCGTTATCCGGTCGATCCTTCGCTCGACTACATCAAGCGAGTCGTCGGCCTGCCCGGCGACAAGGTGGAGTATCGCAACAAGCGCCTGACGGTGAACGGCCAGGCATTACCCATCCGCCGTGGCGAAGACTACCTGGACAAGGAACGGCTGTTCTATACCCCGCGCTTCGTCGAAACCCTGGGGCTCGTCGAGCATGAAATCCTGATCGAGGAGGGTGCGCCCCCCTACGTTTCGCACGTACTGCAATTTCCGCATCGCGACAATTGCCACTACAATGCCGAAGGTTTTTCCTGCGTTGTCCCGCCTGGCCATTACTTCATGATGGGCGACAACCGGGATAATTCCCAGGACAGTCGGGTCTGGGGGTTCGTGCCGGACGAGAATCTCGTCGGCAAGGCGTTCTTCATATGGCTGAATTTCAGTGACTGGAAACGTATCGGCTAGTTCAAATAAAGGGCAGAACATGAACGTCAACAGAAGCACGCAACGCGGCTTGACTCTCACGGGCCTGATCTTTGCCGGTTTTTTTATCGCGATCGTCGCGGTCCTGGGCATGAAGGTGGTGCCGCATGTCGTCGAGTACGGCAAGATCATGGCGAACATCAAAGCAATTGCCGGCGATGCCGGCTTACAGGGAGCATCCGTTGCCGAAGTGCGCCGGGCTTTCGACCGGCGGGCCAACATCGATCAGATCGACGACGTGATCAAAGGCTCGGATGTGGACGTCACCAAAGAGGGCAATACGCTGGTCTTGTCGTTCGCCTATGCCCGACAGATCCCGTTGTTCGGGCCCGTGAGCCTGTTGATCGATTTTGAGGGTGCGTCGAACCGGTGATGCCTGTCGAGGCACTGGAGCGCTCGCTGGGTTACCGGTTTTCCCACCCCGAGTTGCTGCGTCAGGCCCTTACGCACCGCAGCCACGGTTCTCCGCATAACGAGCGGATCGAGTTCCTCGGCGATTCGGTGCTCAACTGCGTCATGGCGACGCTGCTGTTCAATCGTTTCCAAAGCCTGCGCGAGGGCGAATTGTCTCGTTTGCGCGCCAATTTGGTCAGGCAGGATACCCTTGCGCAAATCGCGCAGACCCTGAAGCTCGGCGATCATCTCCGGCTGGGCGAGGGAGAGTTGAAGAGCGGCGGCTTCCGCCGTCCGTCCATCCTCGCCGACGGTCTGGAGGCGATTATCGGCTCGATCTATCTGGATGCGGGTTTTGCGGCTGCGCATGACGTGATCGAGCATTTGTACGGATCGCTGCTCGCCGGGATCGATCCGAAGCAGTCTGCCAAGGATGCCAAGACCGAACTGCAGGAACTGTTGCAGGCGCGCAAGCTGCCGCTGCCGGCTTATGCGCTGATCGCCACCCGCGGCGAGGCGCATGCGCAGGAATTCGAAGTCGAATGCGCCATTCCCAGCCTGGGTATCAAGGCGTCGGGCTCCGGCAGCAGCAGGCGCAACGCGGAGCAGTCGGCAGCGCGCAACGCGATCGCCGCCATGGCAACGGAATGAATTCGCCGTCGTCATTCCGTACCGGCTATCTCGCCGTGGTCGGGCGCCCCAATGTCGGCAAGTCGACGCTGACGAATCGCCTGGTCGGCGCCAAAGTCAGCATTACCTCCCGGAAGGCGCAGACGACGCGCCACCGCATTCACGGCGTGCTGACGACCGCTGACAGCCAGTTCGTCTTCGTCGATACGCCCGGCTTCCAGAAGCGGCACCGCAACGCGCTCAACCGTCTGATGAATCGCAGCGTCACGCAGACGCTGGCCGACGTCGACGTCGTACTGTTCCTGGTCGAAGCGGGACGCTGGGGCGTTGGCGAGCAGGACATCGTCAAGCTGCTGCCGAGGGATCGTCCGGTGGTGCTGGTGGCGAATAAGGTCGACCGTCTGGGCGATCGCGCCACCGTGCTGCCTTTCCTGGAAATGGTCAGCAAGGAATTCGCCTTCGCCGATATCGTGCCCGTCAGCGCCGAACGCGGTGAAAATCTCGACGAATTGCTCAAGACGGTCGCGAAATATTTGCCCGTCGCACCGCCGGTCTTCGAGGCCGACGACATTACCGATCGGTCGGAACGCTTTCTTGCCGCCGAGCTTTTGCGGGAAAAAGTGTTCCGCAATCTCGGCGAGGAGTTGCCTTACGGTATCGCCGTCGAGATCGAGAAGTTCGAGCAGGAAGGCGACTTGCGCCGTATTCATGCCGCCGTGATCGTCGACAAGCCCGCGCACAAGGGCATTGTCATCGGCAAGAGCGGTGAACTGCTCAAGCGGATTTCCACCGACGCCCGCAAGGACATGGAAGCGCTGTTCGGCGGCAAGGTCTGGCTCGAAACCTGGGTCAAGGTCAAAAGCGGCTGGGCCGACGACGAGCGGGCGCTCAGGTCGCTGGGCTACGAGTGAAACAGCGCGTCGACGGCGCGGCTGCCTTTCTGCTCCACGCGCATCCCTACAGCGAAACGAGTCTGGTGCTGGATATCTTCGCCCGCCAGCACGGCCGCCTTGCCGTATTGGCGCGCGGGGCGCGGCGACCGCGCTCGGCGCTGCGAGGCGTGTTGATGAGTTTCCAGCCCCTTGAACTGGGCTGGTTCGGCGGCGGCGAGGTCAAGACCCTGGCCAAGGCCGAATGGCAGGGCGGCCTGCCTTTGTTGATGGGTCAGTCCCTCCTGCTCGGCTATTATCTGAACGAATTGCTGATTCGGCTGCTGCCGCGCGAGGATCCGCACACGCTGCTCTTCGATGCCTATGCCGACGCGCTGGCGGCGCTGGCGCGTGGGACGACGGAAACAGCCGAGCTGCGGCGCTTCGAAAAGGCGCTGCTGCGCGAGCTGGGTTACGGGCTTTCCCTGGATCGCGAGGCGGGAACCGGCGAGCCGGTGCGGCCCGAGCGCCAGTATGCGTATCAAGTTGAGCGCGGCGTGGTCCCGGCCAGCGAAGACGGCGTGTCGCCGGGACTGACTTTCGCCGGCAAGACCTTGCTGGATCTCGCCAGCGACGACTACGGCGACCCGCGCACGCTGGCCGAAAGCAAGGCGCTGATGCGACAGTTGATGTCGCATTACCTGGGCGGGCAGCCGCTGCAATCGAGAAGGATATTCGTGGAGCTGCAGGAACTATGATCGAGTTGGGAGTGAACATCGACCACGTGGCGACCCTCCGCCAGGCGCGCCGCACTTATGAGCCGGATCCGGTCTGGGCGGCCGTCGAGGCGCATCTGGGCGGCGCCGACGGCATCACCGTGCATTTGCGCGAGGACCGTCGCCACATCCAGGATCACGACGTGCAACGCCTGGGCGGGATGACCCACATCAAGCTCAATCTGGAGATGGCGGCTACCGACGAGATGGTCGCCATCGCTTGTCGGCTCACGCCGCAAATGGCCATGCTGGTGCCGGAAGGGCGGCACGAGATCACCACCGAGGGCGGTCTCGACGTCGCCGGACAGGAAGCGAAGCTGACAAGGGCCGTGGCGAAGCTCGCCGATGCGGGTATCGTCAGCAGCGTCTTCATCGACGCCGAGTTGCCGCAAGTCGAGGCGGCGGCACGCATCGGCGCCAAGGTGTGCGAAATCCACACCGGTCCCTATGCCCACGCCTTCCACGAACGCGGCCGCGACGCCGAAAGCCCGGCCGTACAGGCCGAGATCGAAAAGATTCGCGCCGCTGGCGAGGCGATTCGCCACCTCGGCATGCGCTTCAACGCCGGCCATGCGCTGAATTACTACAACGTGCAGCCGGTCGCCGCCTTGCCGGGCGTGCGCGAACTGCATATCGGCCACGCCATCGTCAGCCGTGCCGTGCTGGTCGGCATGCGCGCGGCGGTGGCGGAAATGAAGCGCCTCATGCGGGAGGCGGCGGGCAGTCGATGATCCACGGCATCGGCACCGACATCGTCGCAGTGGCGCGCATGGCGGAATTCCACGAACGTCATGGCGAGCGCGCCTTGAGCCGCGTGCTGGCGCCCGCAGAAATCTGCGCCTGCCGGGCCAGCGCCCATCCGGAACGTTTTCTGGCCAAGCGCTTCGCGGCCAAGGAGGCGCTGGGCAAGGCGCTGGGCACCGGTATTCGCGCGCCGGTGCTGCTGACGGCCATCGCGGTCGATCATGATGAGCTTGGCAAGCCGGGGTTCGCGTACTCGCCGGAACTGGCTGTCTATCTTGACGAGCGGCATTTGACCGTTCATCTTTCCATCAGCGACGAGCATGACTACGCCGTCGCCTACGTCATAGCGGAGCAAAGATGACCCACGGTCCCCTAATGATCGACATCGCCGGCACGGAACTGTCGGAACTCGACCGGGAGCGTCTGAGCCACCCCCTGGTCGGCGGCGTCATCCTGTTCAGCCGCAACTATGTTTCGCGGCACCAGTTGCAGTCGCTTTGCGCCGAAATCCATGGGTTGCGCCAGCCGCCGCTGCTGATCGCCGTCGACCACGAAGGCGGCCGCGTGCAGCGCTTCCGCGAAGGGTTCACGGCGTTGCCGGCGATGCGCGAACTCGGCGAGTGGTGGCAGGGCTCACCGCGCGCGGCTTGCGAATGCACGCGCGACGTCGGCTATCTGATGGCGGCGGAATTGCGCGCGACGGGTGTCGATCTTTCCTTCGCGCCGGTGCTCGACCTCGATTGGAGCCGAAGCGGCGTCATAGGCAACCGCGCATTCCATGGCGATCCCGAGGCGGTGACGGCCCTTGCGGGCGCGCTGATCGAAGGCATGCGCATGGCCGGCATGTCCTGCTGCGGCAAGCATTTCCCCGGACACGGCTGGGTGGCGGCGGACTCCCACCTGGCGATTCCCATTGACGAGCGCAACCCGGCCGAGTTGGAAGCCGATCTGATTCCCTACCGAAAGCTCAAACTCGACGCCATCATGCCGGCGCACGTCATTTACCCTCGGGTGGACGATCGGCCGGCCGGCTTTTCATCGGTATGGCTTGGCAAATTGCGTAGCGAGTTGGGTTTCGATGGCGTGATCTTCAGCGACGACCTGTCGATGGAGGGCGCCTCGTTTGCCGGCGACATGGTCGCGCGGGCGGAGGCGGCATGGAACGCCGGTTGCGACATGCTCATCATCTGCAATTCGCCCGATGCCGTCGGGCAGGTGCTCGGGAACTGGCGACCCGAAGCAGACCCCGTCGGATCTTCGCGCATCGGCCGACTGTTACCCAAGGAACCCGCGTTGTCCTGGGCGGCGATGTCGAGCCAGGAGGCTTATTCGGCCGGGCGTTCGGTAATCCAGCGCCTGGCGGGAATCAAGCCCAAACCCGACCTGGCTTGACGTCCATCCAGGCCTCGGCGATCGCGTTGGCCGTGATCAATGCGGGCGATGCCAGTGTCGCGATCCGGCTGTCGGCTGCCACGAAACGAGATCGCTGGCGTGGAGGATGCTCTCGGTGACGAATCGCGCAACCTGCGGATCCTCGATGAGTTCGGCGGACGAGTGGGTCGCGAGAATGCGTTCCGGCGCCATGGGCCGGGCAACGGCAAAGCCCTGAACGTAATCGACGCCCACTTCGGTCAGGGCCTCGACGATGGCTACGTTCTCCGCCCATTCGGCAATGGTTTTCATGCCAAGGTTGCGGGAAAGCTCGGCGATGGCTTCTACGATGGCCAGGTTTGCGGGATGCGAAATAACGTCGCGGACGAAGGCGCCGTCGATCTTGACCGCGTCGGCTGAAAGCTCTCTCAAGTATGAGAAAGAAGTGTAACCGGCGCCGAAGTCGTCGAGCGCCACCTTGGCGCCCATGCTGCGCACCTTGTCGATGAAACGGTTGGTGTTGCTCAGATCGTTGAGCGCGACGCTCTCGGTAATTTCAAAGCAGAGGAGGTCGATGACATTGCCCGCTTCGGCAAGCATGGAGAAGGCATCCTGAACGAATCGTTCATCGTTCAGCGAAGCGCCGCTCAGATTGAGACAAATGAAGCGCGTCTTCGACAACTGCGAACGATGCGCCGATAGCCAACGCAGCAAGGTTCCCAGAACCCAACGGTCGATCAGGGCGATCCGGCCATTGCTCTCGGCGGCGCTGATGATTTTTCCAGCAGGCGTGATCGAGTTGTCCGGCTCCCGCAGCCGCAGCAGCACTTCGAAGTTGTGCGAATCGTAAGGCCGTGCCAGCGACATGATGGGCTGCATTTCCAGGAACAGTCCGTCCGGTACCTGGGCCACGCCAAACCGGGAGACCATGGTCAATTCCTCGCTGCGCTCCCTGAAAGCGGCGGCGTCGCGTTCGTAAATCACCAGGCTGTCTGAGCTTCCCTTTGCGGCCCGGCAGGCTCGATCGGCAATGGAAATCGCGTCGTTGGCCACGGATTCGTCGACGACGTCGATCAAGCCGATCGAACATTTCACTTGGAAGGCTTTGTCCTCGATTTGGCAGGGATCGTTCTCGATGCTGGCAATCACGTTGCGACACACCTCGGTGGCCCGGCGGATGGTCGTGCCGGAGAAAACGATGACGAATTCGTCGCCGCCGACGCGCCCCAGTTTCTGGTGTGGGCCCAAGTGCGCGACGATGCGTTGGCTGATGATCCTGAGGACTTCATCGCCCGTCATGTGGCCATAGAGGTCGTTGATCAGCTTGAAGCGATCGAGATCGATGTAGGCGAGCGCCAGTGCCCGGCCGTTGGCGAGTCCCTGAACCGCCTCCTCCAGTACTTTTTCGATGCCGCGGCGGTTCAGCGCATTCGTCAGGGGATCATATGCGGCCAGGTAGCGAAGGCGTTCGTTGGCAACTGTGCGCTCCGTGATGTCCTGCAGGGATCCCTCGATCCGTCCACCCGAGAAAGCGGCCTTGATGTGGAAGACTCTCTTGGCCGCCGTACCATCCATGCGACCGGAAAGATCCAGTTCGCCGTCCTCGGCGGCCACGCGCCGGAAATGCTCCCAGGTGGCATCGTCGAAATAGTCCGTCCAGTGGCGAATCTCCGTACACGCTTCTTTGATGCCGAGCATCTCGCGCAACGCGGGATTGCAACGATGGAAATTACCTTTTTCGTCGAGCGTGAAGAGACCGATCGGCACGGCTTCGTAAGTGTGGCGCAGTTCGGACTGCGCCTTGAGGCGCTCGAGGCGCTCGTGATGAACCTGCTCCGCGATCGCCAGCGCCGCCATCAACGCGGAGGCCATCGCTGCGGTGACGCTGTTGACAGTGCCGATATGTTCGGCCAGTCCGAGTGCAGCCGCAGCGACTTCGTAACCGCTGGCGAAGAGTGTAATGGCGATTGATCCACCGTACCAAAATACGGTCGAGGACCTCGCCACAAAGACAAGCCGGAATAGCAGGAAGAAGATGATGCTGATGCCAAAGGCAGTTGCACCCCACAGGATGGGCAGGAATGCGTGGTATGACGCAACCAGTGAAAGTAAAAGAAGCGGCAGGCATGTCCACTGGACGATGACGAGGAGAATCGACCCACCTGCTTTGTTGAGTTCATTTCTGAACAATCGGCTGAAGAGGGCGATAGTCAGCACGTAGTAGGTTGTCATCGTGATCTGGCGCATCGGCGACAACCATTCGTTCGGCACTGGGTAGGAAAGCCACTGGGTATCCCAACCCATCGATAGTGCCGCCATCCTCAGATTCAGGAATAACCAGGCGGCGAAAAGCACATAAATGGATTCCCTGCTAACGAGTGCACTCACTAGGATAAACAGACACAGGATGATGAGACCACCATCCAGCAAGCCGGATTCGCGGTGATAGGCTTGAATCGATTCCTCGAGGCCGGCATGCGTCCACTGTCGCAGAGTAACCTTGGCTGGTCCCACGAAGCTGCCAAGGCATTGAACGGCACTGCCTGGTTCAATATTGGCGCTCTCCATGACAAAGCCTGATTTCACGGCATGCAGTCCACCGTGGCTGCTTGCCCTGTCGGCACTGCCGATGAAACGTCCATCAGTAGTCCAGCAACTTAGCGACTTGGCGTGTCTGGAGGGAAATTCGACGGGATGCGATTGACCGTTTGCATCCTGCGTTCTAGAGACCTGGAACAGCAACCAGTGAGGTTGTTCCGACCTCTTGGTTTCATAAAGCCGTTGGGCGGTGCCGACTTGGCCTTGGGGCAAGGTCTTAAAGCCATTTTGCAAAGCATTCGGTTCCGGCAGCACGCGGAACGGTAACGCCACGCCTTGTTCGATACCGGAATGTTGGTGTCCGAAGGCAAATATCAGAATGGAGAAGAGGGCGATGAATAGCGGGACGCCGACAATGGAAATGCTGCATAGCAGCGATTCCATTGTTAGTGGCTCGAATCCTCCAATGGGGCCTAGCAGTGTCTTTCGCAGTTCCATGCGTTCGCGGCTCTCTGCTCATCCTTTCGGGACGAGCTGATGGCCACGCGCGCTGAAGCGAAGACGATTGTGACCATATATCTATTGGAGTCGTGATCCCGATTGATGAAGCGCGGCAAGTGTCGAAC
>JAGVUA010000139.1 GCA_019136545.1 Betaproteobacteria bacterium | reverse complement strand
GGTAGCTCGTCGATGAACTCGATCCAACGAGGATATTTGTAGGGCGCCAGGCGGCTCTTGACATAGTTCTGGAGTTCCGCCGCCAACGCCGGCGAGGCAGTCCGGCCTGGCTTCAGCACGACGTACGCAGCCGGCTTGATCAGCTTCTCGTCATCCTCGCGACCGACCACCGCGGCTTCCAGGACGGCATCATGAGTTACGAGCGCGGACTCGACCTCGGCCGGGGACACATAAATACCGCCGACTTTCAGCATGTCGTCGCTGCGCCCGGCATAGATGAAGTACCCCGCCTCGTCCATCATGTACTTGTCGCCGCTGCGCGTCCATGGCCCTTGGAAGGTCGCGCGGGTCTTCTCGATATTGTTCCAGTAATACACGGCGGATGACGGGCCGTGGATCTGCAATTCACCGACTTCGCCTGCGCCGACCGGTTGGCCGTCGTCGCCGACGAGGCGAACCTCGTAGCCGGGTACCGGCTTGCCGGTGGTGCCGTAGCGCACTTCTCCGACGCGATTGGACATGAAGATGTGCAGCATTTCGGTCGAGCCGATGCCGTCGAGAATATCCACGCCGAAGCGGGCGGACCACTGCTTGCCGATTTCCTCGGGTAAGGCCTCGCCGGCAGAGGTACAGCGGCGCAGGCGCAGCTCGCTCTTGTCGGGACAGCCGGCATGGGCGAGCATGGCGGCATAGAGTGTCGGGACGCAGTAGAAGATGCTTGGCTGATGCTGGCGCAGGCGTTTGAATACCGCCTCCGGGGTCGGCCGCTCGGCCATGAGAATCGTGGTGGCGCCCACGGCCAGCGGGAAGGTCAGGCCATTGCCAAGGCCATAGGCGAAGAACAGCTTCGCCGCCGAGAACACAACGTCGCTTTCGCAGATGCCGACGACGGGAAGCGCGTACAGCTCGGCGGTGTTGATCAGGCTCGAGTGGATATGCACGGTGCCCTTGGGCTTGCCGGTCGATCCCGAGGAGTACAGCCAGAAGCATGGGGCGTCGCAGGTGGTGTCGGCCGCCTGGAAGCGAGTGGCGGCCGCCGACATCAGCTCGCCGAAGTCGCGCGTGTCGTCAACGCCGGCGCCACCGGACACGACGATGTGCTTGATCGCCGGCACGTCCTTGACGATGTCCTTGAATTGCGGCCACAGCTGTTTCGAGACCACCAGAGCGACCGCGCCGCTATCGCGCAGCATGTACTGGTAATCGGCCGGCGTCAGCAGGGTATTGGTCGCGACCGGGACCACGCCAGCCTTGATGGCGCCCAGGAAAGCGGTCGGGAAGTCGATGGTGTCGAGCAGGCAGAGCAGCACGCGCTCCTCGCGACGCACGCCCAGCGACGTCAGTACGTTGGCGAAGCGGTTGATGCGCCTGGCGAGCTCATCGTAGCTGTATTCGCCGCCATCGTCGATATAGGCGATCTTGGCGCCGCGACCGGCGGAGAGATTGCGTTCGATCAGGTCGTGGGCGGCGTTGTATTCGCGGGGAATGTGGATATCCGGCGGGCTGACCGAGCGATCGACCTTGCTGAGCTGAACCATGATCTTCTCCTCGTGTGTTTTCTAATGATCATTCGGCCCCGATGCGCCGCTTGAATTCCGACAACGGTAACACGTCGGGCTCCCGGCAGCGTCTACGGTTCGGCTCGGGCGCGGTGAGCGGGATGCATGGAACGACGGACTGGCGGGAGTTGGCGCACAGCTGATGATAGGTATCCGTTGCCGCCAGCTTCCAGCCCAGCTCCTGCTCGGTGAGTTGGCGGACGACTTTGGCCGGCACGCCAACCGCCAGGCTGCGAGAGGGAATCTCAAACTGCGCGGGCACGAAGGCCGAGGCGGCGACGATGGACGATTCGCCGACCACGGCGCAGTCCATGACCACCGCGTTCATGCCGATCAGGACGTTGCGCCGGAGGATGCAGGCATGAACGATGGCGCCGTGGCCGATGTGGCCGTTGTCCTCGATGACGGTGTCGGTCCGGGGAAAGCCGTGCACGACGACGGTATCCTGGATGTTGACGCCGGCGCCGATGATGATGCGACCGAGATCTCCCCTCAGGCTGGCGCAGGGCGCAACATAGGTGCCGGCGCCGATCATGACGTCGCCGATAACCACGGCACTCGGATGGACAAAGGCCGTCGGATCAATGACCGGAACCACGCCGTCGTAAGAGTAGATTTGCGCCATCAGGGATCCAGGGACTTATCCAGGGACCATCCGCGAACTAATGGATGCTGAGTCCACCATCGGCCGAAAGAATCTGGCCCGTGACGTAGGAGGCGCCTGGCGAGGCAAAAAACACGAATGCCGGCGTGACTTCGTCCGGTTCGGCCCAGCGGCCCATCGGAATCCGTTCCAGGTACTTCTCCTTGAAGCGGTCGTCGGTTCGAATGACCTCGGTCATCGGCGTGGCTGCACCGGGGGCGATGGCGTTGACCACGATGCCGTGGCGGGCCAGTTCGCGCGCGCACGACTTGGTGAGGCCCACGATGCCCGCCTTGGCGGCGCTGTAATTGACCTGACCGATGGTGCCGACCAGGCCGGCTGCCGAGGTGACGTTGATGATGCGGCCCCAGCGGCGCTCCATCATGCCGCCTACCACCGCTTGCGTGCAGTTGAAGGTTCCCGTCAGATGCACATTGACGACGGCTTGCCACTGCTCCATCGTCATCTTGTGCAGCATGGCGGTACGGGTGATGCCGGCGTTGTTGACCAGGATGTCGATCCGGCCCATCCGCGTCACCGCTTCGGCGACCATGGCATCGACCGAGGCGCGCTCGCCGACGTTGCAGGCAAGCCCGATGGCCGCGGAACCCAGCCGGGCGGCGGCCGCTTCCGCGGCCGTCCGGTCGAGGTCGGCGATGACCACGCGGGCGCCTTCCTTCACATAGGCCGCCGCCACGGCGGCGCCGATTCCCTGGGCGGCGCCGGTGACGATGGCAACGCGGTCGGCGAGCATCATGACTTGGGCTTGGCGATGACCTGTTCGGCCAAGGCTTCGTCGAAGGGGTGGCCCTGCGCGAGCAGTTGGCGGAACTTGATGAAGTCGATGACGTCCTTGCCCGTGATCTTCTTCGTGTTGAAAGCGTTGAAGCCCAGCCACGCCTCGTTGTTCATGTTGGCCTGCAGCCAATGCCGGTTCATGCTCTTCGTCGCATCCCAGAAGAACCGCTTCTTGGCGCGGATGCTGTCGATCGAGGTTTGCAGGCAGTTGGGGAACAGGTTGGCGAAGCGCCAGACCAGCCGATCGATTTCCTTGTCCACCAGCTCGAAGTCGGTGGTGCATTGGGCGATCAGCTCGCGCGCGGCTGCCTGCCGGTCGGCGCCGACGGGTTCGCCGTAGACGATCTCGCCATCCTCGACGTAAGTGTCGGTGCGCACCAGCGGATTGCGTACCCATTCGCCGTTGCGCTTGAGCACGGGCAACACCTTGCTGATCATGCCCTTGTATTTCATCTTGTAGGCGCTCCACAACTCGCACGACACGCAGTTGTAGATGGCATCCTCCATCGACAGGAACCAGGGCAGGAAGTCGGTGGAACCGCCAACCGGCGCCGAGCCGTGCTTGGGGCCCGCTTGTCCGTAGTTGGCCATGTCCGACGAAATGGTGATGTCGGTGGCCATGCCGATTTCCTGTCCGCCGGCGACGCGCATGCCGTTAACGCGGCAGATCACCGGCTTGCGGCACTCGAGAATGGCGTCGACCATGCGATTGAACAAGTCGATGTAGTCGCCATACTCATGAGGGCGCCGGGAATAGTAGGCGGCGTATTCGGCAGTATTGCCGCCGCTGCACCAGGCCTTGTCGCCGACCGCAGCGAACACGGTGGCCACCACGTGGCGGCTGCTCGAGGCGCGCTGGAAGCCGGCGATCACGCCTTTCACCATGTCGTTGGTGTAGGAGTTGTATTGAGCCGGATTGTTGAGCCAGATCCAGGCGGAGGCGAGTCCATCCACCGGCTTGCCCGCTTCGTCCACGACCGGACGCTCCTCGTAGATGACCGAGGGCGCTTCGGTGCCGAAGTGCTCCCGGCCGATGAGTTCGTGGTCTTTCAACGTGTTGTCGCGGGGCATCCAGTCAAGCGCCATGAGATTCTCCTTTGGTCGGTAGTGGTTGATTGATGTTCAATGGGATGTTCAGAAATCTGGCGTCAGGATGACGCGCTTCTTCAGCTTGCCGTGGTGGGCATCGTCGAACACCTGGGCGATCTGGCTCATCGGCCGCGTTTCGACGAAGGGGCCGAGCTTGATGCGCCCGTCCAGGCACATCGCCAACACTTCGGCGTAGCGATCCGGCGGGCAGCCCCAGGTACCGATGATCTCGGCGTCGAAGGCCATCAGCTTCGACAGCATGTAGCTGGTCTCGTCGGTGCCGTAGCCGACGACGATCAGCTTGCCCGTGAAGGAAAGCAGCGCCAGCGCCAGTTCCTGGCCCGGCTTGGAGCCGGTCACCTCGAAAATCTTCCAGCCGGTGTTGGCGGGCAGTCCGCGTTCCTTGCAGAACCCCTTGATCTCTTCCTTGACGTCCTTGGCGCTCTTGCCTTTGGGATTGATCACGAAGTCGGCGCCGAAGCCGGTCATGGTCCGAAGCTTTTCTTCGTTGATGTCGATGCCGATCACGGCCGCCGCGCCCATGCCCTTGGCGGTCTGCACCATGAAACTGCCGACCCCGCCGGCGGCGCCGATGACGATGACGCGATCGCCGGGCTGCAGGTCGGCGCGCCGGGCGGCCTGGTAGGGCGTGGTGACGGCGTCGGCCACCACGGAAAGGTGCTCGAGCGGCGTGTCGCCACGACTGACTATCGGGCAGAGGAAGCGGGCGTCGGCGACGATGTGGCTGGAGAAGCCGCCGTAGATGCCCATGGAATTGCCGGGCATTTTTTGCGCCAGGCAGCGGTTGCCGCGACCGGTCTTGCAAAGTTCGCATGTGCCGCAGGGAATGACGGCGGGCACGACCACTTCCTTGCCGATCATGTCGGCGCGGCCGCCCACGATGGTGCCGGAAATCTCGTGTCCGAGCGACAGCGGCGGCTTTTGCACCGTCGGCACGCCCATGTAGAAATAGGACAGGTCGGTATGGCAGACGCCGCAGCCGGCGATTTTTATCACGACGTCATCCGCGCCCAGCGAGGGCATCGGCACGCGAGTTTTCACCAGCTGACCGGGCTCGGTCATCTGCCAGGTCTGTATGCTTTCGGGAATCATGGCGGAGGCTTTCTTGTCGGTTTAGCGGTTGGTCCAGACGGGTTGACGTTTCTCGATGAAGGAATTGAGGCCTTCCTTGGCATCCTCGGTGGCCATCAGGTCTTTCAGGTAATGCTGCTCGACGTGGAAGAGCGCTTCGTAGAAGGGGCGCGTCGCCGCTTCCTTGATCGCCTTCTTCGTGTGCAGCAGGGCCACGCGGGAAAGCGAGGTAAACCGTCCGACGAAGCTCTCGAGGTCGGCGGCAAAAGTCTCGTGCGGGAAAACCTGGTTGACCATGCCCAGGCGCTGCGCCTCGTCGGCATCGATGGCGCCGCCCCCAAGCAGCAGCTCCATCACCTTTGTCATGGGCACCAGCCGCGGCAGGAGAATGGCGGCGATGGGCGGAAACACGCCGAGCTTGATTTCCGGTTGCCCCAGCTTCGCCTTGTTGGAGGCGACCACCATGTCGCAGGCGATCGCCAGCTCGCAACCGCCGCCCAGCGCCGAGCCGTTGACCGCGGCGATGGTCGGAATCGGCACCACCATCAGGCGCTTGAGCAGCCCGTGGAAGACGTCGATCATCTTGACCACCTTGTCGGGCGTATGGTCGACCACGTCGACACCCGACGAGAATACCTTGCCTTCGCCACCGCCGATGACCAGCACTTTCGCTGTCGTGTTGTCCATCGCGCGATCGAGGGCGATGTTCATCTCCTCCATGGTGGCGATGTTGAGCACGTTGTAGGGCGGCCGGTTGATCGCGATGCGGATCTGGTCGCCGACTTCCTGGTAGGAAATGAATTTGAGTTCTGACATGCCTGTGGTTCCCGTCTAGAAAAGATCGTCCAGTTCGTCGGCGCCGCCCCCGGGCATCTTGCCATACTGCTGCAGGTAAGCCTGGATCATCTGCGACTCGCGCGAGGTGTATAGCGCCGCTTCCTCGAAGACGAAATAGCGCGCGGCCTCGTTCTTGCCAAGTTGCGCGGCAAGACCCTCGTGCAGATTTTCGACACCCTTGATCATCAGCACGTTCTTGTCGGCGTCGAGCAACTGGAACACGCCCGCCTCGGTCGTGACCTGCGCCACCGCCTCGGGGCCGAATTCCAGCCAGGTTTCGGGCGGCAGCACCGCCTCGCCGATATTCGGCGCCAGGTTGCACTTCAGGCAGCGGCTCGCTTCGCGGCGGGCGTCGGCATCGTTAAAGCCGAGTTCCACTTCGTCCCAGTTCGTGCGCTTGGCCGGCGCGAGCATGATCGGATGGATCTTGCGCCGCTGATTGAAGCCATCCTCGCGGCCGATGTGCGGATCGGTGGCCCAGCCGTCGGGAAGCAGTTTCTCCTCGATATCGCCGTCACCGCCCAACTGACGGTCCATGGCGGCCGCAGCGACGCGGCCCTGGGCGATGGATTCGATCAAGGTCGATGGGCCGAGCACGCAATCCCCTCCCGCATAGACGCCGGGGCGGCTGGTCAGCATGGAGTCCTCGCGGACGATGATGCGGCCCTTGCGATCGGTTTCGACGCCGAAGCCAGCGAATTTCTGGGGGAACTGGCCGATGGCGGCGATCACCGTATCCACGTTCTCCTGGAACTCGCTGCCATAGACCTCGACGGGCCGGCGCCGACCCGAAACATCGGGTTCGCCCAGCTCCATCTTGGCATAGGTGATCGACAGGCGCGAACCGTTGGTGCCGGGCTCGATACGCTTGGGCGCCAGCAAGTAGCGGATATTCACGCCCTCTTCGACGCAACCGTCGAACTCCTCCTCGCGCGCCGGCATTTCCTCGCGGGTGCGGCGGTAGACCATGTCCACTTCGGCGCCAAACCGGCGCGACGAGCGGGCGTTGTCCGTGGCGACGTTGCCCCCGCCAATGACCGCGACCTTGCGGCCCGTCTCGATGCCGTTGGGTACGTTCACCAGACCCATGGTCGCGGCACGCAGGTAGGTGGGGCTGTCGATGACGCCCGGCAGGTCGTCGCCCGGGATGCCGAGCTTGTCGCCGCCCTGGCAGCCGATGCCGATGAACGCCGCCTGGTAGCCTTGGGCAAACAAGTCGTCGATGCTCTCGACGCGCTCGCCGTAACGGAATTCGACGCCGAGCTTGACCACCTCATCGACTTCGCTGTCGATGACCGACAGCGGCACGCGATAGGAAGGAATGCCGTACCGCGCCATGCCGCCGGCGGCGGGTTGCGCGTCGAAGACGGTGACCGCGTGGCCTTTCTTGGCCAGATACCAGGCGACGGTGAGGCCGGCCGGGCCGGCGCCGATCACGGCAGCGCGCTTGCCGGTGGGCGGCAACTGCTTGGAATATTGTCGCCAGATACCGGTATCGTTGTCGGCGGCGATGCGCTTGAGCGAGCGGATCGAAAGCGGGTCGTCGAGCTTGCCGCGACGGCAGGCGGCCTCGCACATGGCGAAGCAGGCGCGGCCGACGATGCCGGGGAAGGGCAGCTTTTCCCGCACGACGGCGATCGCTTCGCCATACTTGCCTTCCGCGGCGAGCTGAACGTAGCGCGGTACGTCGATGCCGGCAGGGCAGGCGGCGTGGCAGGGCACCATCGAGGCTTCGCGGTTGGCGGGATCGAGGGTGCGATCGGTGAGGGCGCCGGTGGGACAGACGGTGACGCAGGCCTGGCAGAACTTGCAACCGGAATCGACCAGCGTGGCAGCGATGGTGCCGACGTAGGTGCGCTTGCCTTGCGGCGTTTCCACCGTCTTGACTTCCAGGCAGCCGACGCCGCGGATGTCGTTGCAGGCCGTGAGGCAGCGCCGGCAGTCGATGCACAGGTTGTAGTCGCGGTCGAAGAACGGCTCGTCCTTGATGATCGGCAGGCCGCCAGGCTTGTAGGGCGGCGTGTTGTTGGGGATGCCGACGTAGTCGGAAACCTTGCGCAGCTCGCAGCTGGCGAAGATCGAACAACAGCGGGTTTCCGGTGGATTGCCGTAGGAGCACTGCGTGCGGGAGCAGCCGTCGCGCTGCGGGCAGGTCAGGCAGACATGCGGGTGCGTGCCGAGAGTCTTGGCGAGCGCCGCCTGGCGCATTTCACGCACGGCCGCGGTATCGGTCTTGACAACCATGCCGTCCTCGACCGCTATCGAGCAGGCTTTGCGCATGCCCGGCTGGCCGTCGATTTCCACCACGCAGAGGTTGCAGCCGCCGCCGCCATCGTGGCGCTGCACGGCCGGCGCCAGATCCGGATGGGCGCACAGCGCGGGAATGTAGATGCCGGCAGCGGTCGCGGCATTCAGCAGCGAGGCGCCGGCAGGGGCCTCGACCGACTTGCCGTCGATAGTCAGCCGTCGCGGCTCGCCGAAGCTGGCCATGTCGGCGGACCGGCTGGCGCTCCACCAGTGGATTTCTTGTACCGTACCCATCATGCGTTCCTCAACGAGTTCGAGTAGCCTGGAAAATAGGCGCCGCGACAAGCGCCGCTGCGCACCGCCATGATGAAGCCGGCCATGTCGCTGACCGGCGTTGAGAACTCGGTGGCGCAACGCCCGACCGCTTCGACCTTGTGGCAATCGCTGCCGCCGAGACCGGGCAGGCGCATGTGTTCCGCGGCGACGATGGCCAGCTGGTTGTCGCTGTCGAGATTGCCGCCGTTATGAGTTTCGACCGCGGCGATGCCGACGATGTCGAGCAGGTCCTCGAGTTGCCGGCCCAGGCCGATTTCCCGGAACGGGTGGGCCGGGATGCTGATGCCGCCCAGCTCGGCGATGCGCTCGATGACCGCCGCCAGCGGAAGATAGTTGTTGCGCCCCCATAGGTTCCAGCCGTCGTCATGCAGCCCGAAAGCCAGCAGATGCCCGCCGTCCGTGGATATTTCGACGCCGCGCAACACCAGCAACCCCTCCTCCCGCCCGATGTGCTCGACGGGTTCCGACGCCTCGACCGAGTGGTGCTCGGTGACGACCAGGCCATCGAGTCCGATGGCCTTGGCGCGCCGCACCAGATCGGCGGGTTCGAGATAGTTGTCATTCGAATGCTTGCTGTGGCAGTGGCAGTCGATCCACATGAGCTTCGGCGGGCTCCGGTGCTCAGGGCATCTGGAATTCCAGATTGATGCGCTTGGACGGCACGAACTTGTGGCGCGAGAAGAACTTCTCGAGCGCGAAGTCATCCCAATTCACCAGGGTGTAGACCTTGTTTACGCCCGCGGCTTTCATGTTCATCATGAACTGATCCAGCAGCTCGCTGGCGAGGCCCTTGTTCTGGATCGACGGATCGACGCCCAGGGTATCGATGGTCGCTGAGGTTTCGGGGATGCCGAACTCGCCGAAATAGACGTCGCCCATGATGAAGCCGACCACCTTGCCGTCGACTTCGGCGACGATCGAGGTATTGATGCTGCGCTCGGGATCGGTGATGGTGTCGATCTTCCGCGCGTAGTACTCGCGGCGGTTTTGGTGGGTGACCTTGGTGTCGATGGCGACGATACTGTCAATGTCGCCCTTCTTCAGTACGCGCATGGTGCGCTCTCCAGCCATTTTGGATTCCTCCGGAATTAGTGGGATGTATCGGATGTCAATCGAACAATTCGTCGCTGGCGGTGCCGCTGTCCTGGCGGCGCACGTAGAGTGTGCCGAAGCTTTGGCCCATTTCCTTGCCGGCGTCGAAGCACGTGTTGCAGCCGTCGCCATTGACCTGCTGGACGTCGCGAATATCGACTTCGTAGCCCAGGGCGCGATAGTTCTCGGCCATTTCGCTCAGCCTGGGCTCCGATAGGGTGGATAGTCGTTCCCAGCCGTCGCCGACGGGCGCCGAGCGAGTGCCCTCGCCGGCGGCGATGGGGATGACCTTGCGTGCCTTGGGTGCGTCCGCCGTCATGACGATCACCAGGAATGCTTGATCGCCGCCGGCGTGCAGGCCACCACGCACGGCAGCGGCGGCCGGTTGCTGGAGGGCTTGCAGTCGGCGCAGTCGTAAGCCAGGTTGCGACGGAACGACTGCTTGATCTGCACCACCTCGTCGTCGTAGTCGTCGGTCATCGTTTCGAACATGCCTTTCGGGCAGCCGGTCAGGCAAGCCCGCCCGACCGGGCAGTCGATGCACTTGTCGGTGTCGATGCTGATGTAGTACTCACCGGAACCGTCCTTGTAGCCGTAGTTGGCGATCATGGCGATGCCTCAGGCGACGATGGGGGCGAGGGGACCCTGCTTCTGCACCAGGGTGTTGGCGAACAGCGCCGCGCCCAGGGCACCGGCGATCTGGCTATCGATCTTGGTGTCCATGGCCTTGATGCCCAGCAACTTCTCGATCCGTTTGACCACGCCGGGATTCTTGGCGATGCCGCCGGTGATGAAGAAGCCTTCCTCGACGCCGATGCGCTCGAGCAGCGAAACAACGCGCTCGGCCATGGCCTGGCAATAGGCGGCGATCACCTTGTTCTTGGTGTAGCCTGCCTTCAGCAGCCCGAGAGCCTCGGACTTGGCGAACACGACGCACACGGACGATACGGCCTCGGGTTCCTGGTCCACCTCGAACGAGCGCGGGCCCAGTTCGGCGATGGGGATTTGCATGAGGTCGGAAATGACTTCCATGCCGCGTCCCGTGCCCGCCGCGCACTTGTCGTTCATGAGGAAGTTGGTGACCTTGCCCTTGTCGTCGCAGTGGATGGCCTTGCAGTCCTGGCCGCCCATGTCGAGGATGGTGCGCACCTTGTTGCCGCCCATGTAGTTGGCACCGCGGGCGTGGCAGGCGATCTCGGTGATCGCCTTGTGCGAGAAAGGCACGTTAACCCGGCCATAGCCGGTGCCGACGACCATATGCACGTCGTTCAGCGTCAGGCCGGTCTTTTCGGTCACGCCCTTGAAGGCGTTCTTGGCCGAGTCCGGCGAGTTGTTGCCGGTGCGCATGGAGTTGTAGGCAAACAGTTCGCCGTCGGCAACGACGACGCACTGCGAGGACACCGAGCCGACGTCGATGCCGACCGTGATCGCCTTGGCCGAGCGCCAATCCTTGGATTCGTCGGCCCAGCAGTTTTCCTGCCAGCGCCAGAATTCGGGCTTCTTGTCACTAGTGTTGAGTTGTTCGCTCATTCTTTATCGCTCCTGTGATCAGTGCTTGGCTTCGGCGGCGAGCATGGCGCAGCCCAGTGCGGCAACGAATTCGGGAATGTCGGGCAGCTTCACTTCATCGATGTCCATGGCCGTTTTCAGAGAACTGACGAAACCCGGGTTGTGCACCATGCCGCCGATCAGCACTACGTCCTTGTCGATGCCGACCCGCCGCACCATGGCGCAGACACGGCTGGCGACGGCGTCGAGCACGGCCTTGGCAATGTCTTCCTTGGGGGTCGAGGAGTGGATCAGCGAGACGACTTCCGATTCCGCGAACACCGTACACTGGGCGTTCATGGGAATGGTCTTGTCGGAACGCAGACTGGCTTCGCCAAACTCCTTGAGCGTCAGTTGCAGCGCGCGGCTCATGGCCTCGGCGAAAGAGCCGGCGCCGGCGGCGCACTTTTCGTTGCCGGCAAAGTCAACCGCCTTGCCCGTGCCGTCGGTCTTGATGCCGCGACCTTCCTCGGCACCCACGTCGACAATGGTGCGTGCGTTCGGGTAGAAATAGGAGACGCCTTTGGCGCCCGCCGACATTTCGGTAACCTTCTCCTTGGCGAAGTTGACCATGACGCGGCCGGCACCGGTGGCGTAAACCGAACTGACGTCGTCGCGCTTGAGGCCGACGGCGCTCAGCGCCTCGTCGTAAGCCTTTTCGGCGGCGGCATCGCCGTCAAGGTCGCCGGGAAATATCAGATGTGTCTTCTTGACGCTGGGGGCGCCGGAGGCTTCGGTATCGATCAAGACAACCTTGACCGTGCGTGAGCCCATGTCGATTCCTGCGGTAATCATCTTGGCAGTCTCCTTGACTTAGGCGGCCTTCTTGCGAAGACCCAGTTGTTCCATGAAGGCGTCGACGCGGGCCTGGGTGCGCACTTCGTCAAACTCGCGTTCGTCGCCCATGTTGCCCTCGAAGGTCATGATCGGCACGCCGGCCTTGGCGATGCCGAGGCGGTTCTCCATGATCCCGAGCGACAGTCCTTCGCAGCCGCGATTGAGGTGCAGCATGACGCCATCGACACCCCATTCCTTGACGATGCGCAGCATCATGTCGGTCTTGAGTTGCGGGTTGTAGAAGTGCTGCCACTGCGGCTTGGACAGGTTCCAGTCGGCGTAGAGCTTGAGTGCCGTGTCGCGGTCCTTCATCTCGATGCCCTTGTTCCACGGCAGCGTGCGTCCGCCCCAGGTGCCGTCCGACTTTTCTTCCCAAATGCCTTCCAGACCGAAGGTATAGAGCGAGCCGATCGATACGGCGCCATAGGTTTCCAGATAGCGGAAAATCTTCAGGAAGGCCCAGGGCGGCTGCGTGTCGGACATCAGGCGGGCACGTTCGTTGGGCACGGCGGCAATGCCGCGGGCAACGCGATCCTTGACCTCTTCGTACAGCTCGTCGTAGAAATCGGCGCACCACTGCGAAGACTTGTGCAGCGTCGCCAGCACGTACAGGGAGTACATGGTCTTTTCGTCAAGCGGCGCCGGCTTGGCCTTGTTCAGCGCGCAGATATCGGCCCAACGGCTGGTCGAGCGCATTTCGTTCTTGATGGCGCGGATCAGGCGCTCGTCGTCGCACTTGCGGCCGGTGGCCTTTTCAATGAAGGCGATGCCGTCGTGGAGCTGGTTGGCGACATACTCGACCCGGTCGGTGGTCAGCTCTTTGAACGGACCGACGCCGACGTCGAGGTAGAACTGCGGCACTTTCTCGACCTGGGCGACATGCTGATACCACTTGGAGTGGGAGCAGCAGATCTGGGTCTGGAAAATGAAGTCGGGCTTCGGAAACTTGCCTCCGAACGCGTACTTGTCGAGATGCATGCCGCCCCAATAGATGCGCATGTAGGAGCAGAGGTCGCGGGCAAAGCCATAGGCTTCGGCGGAGTCCATGCACTCCTTGGCGAACTTGCGATCATGGGACACGGCGGCGGCATAGGGCTCGCCCGTCAGCGAATAAACGTCATCGCCGAAAGCGGTGGGAATGGCGTCGAGCGCCCAGGCGGAACCGGACCAGCGCAGACCGCCCCGCTCATGGGCGGTGGCGTAGTTCTGGTAGTACTGCTCGCGCAGTTGCTTGGCTTTGCCCCAGAGCTTGAGGGGTTCGGTGGGATACAGATCGGCTGTGGTCATGAGTGTCTCCTCCCTTAGAACAGGTCGTCTTCGCGCAAGGTTTCGAGGAAGGCCTCGATGCGAATGCGGAACGGGCCAATGGGATTGGTGATGTCGAATTCGAGGAACAGCGTCGGTATGCCGTTCGACTCGAGGTGGCGCTTCAGGTCGGGATAGTCGCCTTCGTGCGGATCGCAGAATTTCTGCTGCAGGAAGATGGCTGCCTTGGCGTTGTAGTTCTTGGCCAGGCTCAGTACGTGGTCGAACCGCGTGTGGCTGGGATAGTCCTTGGTCGGACAAGCCGGACGATCACAGTATCGGTCGGCGATCGCCTTGATCGGGTCGCCGTTCAGCTTGGCTTCGTTCCAGAAATAGCGCGTTCCGGAACACTGATCGTCGATGACGATGGTGGAGCCGACCGATTCGACCATGGCCATGAAGGAGATGTCGTCGTTCTCGGAACCGATGGTCATGAAGCGGATACCCTCGTCGCGGTCGAGCTTGCGATTCGGCAGCGCCGCCAGCACCTTGCGCAGCTCGGCGTTGTGTTCGGCCTTGTCGACGAACTGCGCCGTCAGGGCGGCGTAGACCGCCTCGGTACCCAACACCTTGGGATTGCCTTCTTTCCTGTATTCGTACAGCTCTCGCAGCAAACGGCGATTCTCGTTGATCGTTTCCAGTGCATCGTTCAGCTTCTCGTCGGTCAATTTCTTGCCGGTAAGCTGCTCGAGGAACTCGCGGAAGCGGCCGACTTCGCCGTAATGGGCCTTGCGGGCATGCGGGCTTTGCACGTCGTTGGGCATCGGACAGTAGTAATCCCATTGCACCGTCGGCACGTGCAGGCGCCAGGAACCGAACGCCTGGCGATACTGGATGCACGACTGGGTGAGCGTCACGCCTTCGCAGTAGTCGAAACGGCCGAGCAGGCCCTGCGCCAGGGAGTCCCGGCAGAAGGGACAGAACATGCCGAAGATGTGCGGTTCTGACACATTTTGAGGTTCGTGGGCGCCGAGAACGCGCACCGGCAGCATGTCGGCCGCCATCAGCAGTTCCTCGGGGGTGTAGGTACACATCGTCGCCACGACTTGACCGCCGGTGCGCTGC
>JAGVUA010000006.1 GCA_019136545.1 Betaproteobacteria bacterium | reverse complement strand
CGATCAGCGAAGTCACCAAGGTGCCATAAATCGGCGTCAGCGCACCGAACTTGTCCATTGGCGGATTCCAGTCACGCGTCCACAGAAAGGAGAACCCGAACTTCTGGATTGCCGGCCACGAGCTGATGACCAGCGAAATGATGATGCCGGCCATCAGAATCAGGGTCAGGACGGCGAAGGCGCGGGTGATGTTGAAGAACAACCAGTCACCGAACTTGTGGCTGACGGCGGCATCGCTCACCACAGTCTCTTGTGTCGCACTCATGAAGGAATCCGAGATATCAGCCCGTTGAACAGACAGTCGAAGCGCGCTGCCTTACGGCAGCGCGATGAACAGAAATGCTAGTACTACAACAGCCTCACTTGCCAGCCGAATAGACGGGCTTGCCGGAGGCGTCCTTGATCTGACCCCAGGAGGTCAGAATCAACTTAACGAGGCTGTCAGGCAAAGCCACGTAGTCAAGTTCCTCGGCCAGTTTGCCACCGTTCTTGTACGACCACTCGAAGAATTTCATCGCCTCGGCAGCTTGTGCCGGCTTGTCTTCCACCTTGTGCATCAGGATGAAAGTAGCCCCCGTGATTGGCCAGGCATCCTTGCCGGATTGCTCGGTCAGGATCTCGGCAAACGCCGATTTGGTCCAGTCCGCATTCGCCGCGGCGGCCTTGAAGGTCAGATCATCCGGGGCAACGAAGTTACCCGCTGCGTTCTTCAGCACGGCATGCGTCATCTTGTTCTGCTTGGCGTAGGCGTATTCGACGTAGCCGATCGATCCCGGCAAGCGCATCACGAATGCCGAAACGCCTTCGTTACCCTTGCCACCCAGGCCGACCGGCCATTGCACGGCCGTGCCTTCACCGACTTTCGTCTTCCAGTCCGGGCTGACCTTGGACAGGTAGTTACTGAAAATGAAGGTCGTGCCCGAACCGTCGGCGCGACGTACCACACCGATGTCCTGATCGGGCAGCTTGAGGTCCGGATTGAGTTCAGCCAGAGCCTTGTCATTCCACTTGAGGATCTTGCCGAGATAGATGTCGGCGAGCACGGCGCCAGTCAGCTTGAGCTGGCCCGGCTTGATGTCGGCCAGATTGACGACCGGAACGACGCCGCCGATCACGGTCGGAAACTGGACCAGCCCATCCTTCTCCAGCGCTTCAGGCTTGAGCGGCATATCGGAGGCGCCGAAATCGACGGTCTTGGCAATGATCTGCTTGATCCCGCCGCCGGAACCGATGGACTGATAGTTGATCCTGTTACCGGTCGCTTTCTGATAGGCGTCGGCCCACTTGGCGTAGATCGGAGCGGGGAAGGAAGCACCTGCGCCAGTCACTTCAGCCGCCTGGGCGGTCATCGACAGCGACGCAGCAACGAGGGAAAGGGCAAGCCACTTGATGGATTTCAATTCATTTCTCCTAGACGGAATGGTTCGTTCACTCGAACAGGAGAGATACTAGCGTCCGAATATTTCAATTCCGTGACACAAGAGAAATCTTGCTACCCGATCAGGAAGCGACCGCCTCGCGAACGGCTGCCGCGAGCCGCTCCGCAGCCGCCTGGACCACTTCGGCGTCCCGCCCCTCCACCATCACGCGCAACAGGGGCTCAGTCCCCGAAGCGCGCAACAGTACGCGTCCGGACCCCGCCATTTCCGCCTCGACTTCGCGCACGGCTATCGCGATGCCGGTATGGTCTTTCCACGGGAAGCCCTTGACCAGAGGTACGTTAATCAGGACTTGCGGGTAAAGGCTCAATCGACCGAGCAAAGCCCCAAGTCGCCCCCCCTCCTGACGCAATGCGCTCAGAACCTGCAAGGCCGAGATGATCCCGTCGCCCGTCGTATGCTTGTCGAGACAAAGCAGATGCCCGGAATTCTCGCCGCCAAACAGCCAACCCTTCTCGCGTAGCATTTCCAGGACATAACGGTCCCCAACCGCCGCACGCGCAAACGGCACCTGCAACTCGGATAGCGCGTGCTCAAGCGCCAGATTCGTCATCAGGGTACCGACCACACCGGCAACTGCGCCCTGGCGCAGACGGCTGCGCACAACGGCCAACAGCAACTGGTCACCGTCGTAGATCATGCCCTCCGCGTCGACCATGATCAGACGGTCTGCATCACCGTCGAGCGCAATCCCCATGTCGGCACGATGAGCGAGAACGGCCTGGCTTAAAGCGCCCGGCGCCGTTGCACCCACTTCCTTGTTGATATTGAGGCCATTCGGCTCGGCACCAATGGCCACCACTTCGGCACCGAGCTCGTGAAAAACGTGCGGCGCAATGTGGTAGGCCGCGCCATGCGCGCAATCGACGACGATCTTGAGCCCGCGCAAATCAAGGTCGTTCGGGAAGGTGCTCTTGCAGAATTCGATATAACGTCCTGCGGCATCGTCGATACGACGCGCGCGCCCCAGTTCGGCCGACGGAACACACTCGAGGGGCAGGTCGACTCCCGCCTCGATCTCAGCTTCCAGCGCATCGTCGAGCTTGGTGCCGAAAGCCGAGAAGAACTTGATCCCGTTATCGTAGTAGGGATTATGCGAGGCCGAGATCACGACACCTGCCTGCAGCCGCAAAGCACGCGTCAGGTAGGCGACAGCCGGCGTCGGCATCGGTCCGACCAGGCAGACATCCACACCCGCAGCCGCAAAACCGGCCTCCAGGGCCGCTTCCAGCATATAGCCAGAAATCCGCGTGTCCTTGCCGATCAGCACGGCCGGTCGTTCCCCGGTCTTAAGCTGACCATTCTCGGCGCCATGCGCAACGAGTACTTTGCCAGCCGAGTAGCCAAGCCGCATGACGAATTCAGGGGTCACTGGAGACTGCCCAACCCGTCCACGCACCCCGTCGGTTCCGAAGTATTTTCTACTCATCCCAAGTCTCCTCTCACGCCGGACCGGCGGTGCCAA